>UQVR01000009.1 GCA_900544625.1 uncultured Mycoplasmatota bacterium | reverse complement strand
ACAATAACTACTTTTCTTTTTTATGCTATTATTGTAAAAGACAAATTACAATTTATTAATTAGATTAGTTTGAGATATAACTAATCTTTTTATTTGTAGAAATGGAGGAAAATGTTGTCTGCCGTTAAAAATACTGAAAAAGATAAAAAGGAAATGACTGATTGTTTTGCTTATGTTAGTAAAAGTTATTGTAATGCACTATCAGTAAAAAATTGTAGTCAATGCAGTTTTTACAAATCAAAACAAGAAGTTCCTAATTACCAAAAATATTTATTGAATAGTAAAAAAGGAGAAAATGAAAAAAATGAGAAATAATATTGAATTAACACTATGGTCTATCCTTACAGGGCTATTACTATGCAACTCATTTGAGATAGCAACAAATATTTGTGATAAGATGGAAATACCTTATGATCTATGTATAAGTGTCGCAAGTATAGGCTTTAGAGCAGAACTAACTATTGTATTGTGTATTGCTATGTTAGTTGTATTTTATAAAAGTACACATTATATTGCTAATTCATTAGTAAGATTGATTTATTGTTAAATTGTTAAATAGTCGCTAGTACAGGACTATTTTTATTTTGTCTAAAAAATATAATTAAAATTAAATAAGTATAAATAAACATAAATAAAAAAAGAGAATTTAATAAAAAATTCCCTAAAATTTCCCTAAAAAAATTTTAAAAAAAGAATTTGCAACTTTGCAAACCCTTATAAAATCTAGTAAAAATTGATTTTTAAATTTATAAATTAAGTCAGTGGCTAATTAGGTATGAACTGAAAGTCCAAAATAATATACTTTATTATGAATGAGGATTTAAGTAGGTTGAAAGATATTAAAATAGAAAATTATATATGGATAATATATATAGGTATTATTGTTTTGAGTTGGTATGCAAATAGTAAGGAAAAGAATTATATTTTAACTAAAAGTGAAAAGAGTAAAAAGGAATATCAATGGTTAATGATACTTATTTTTAGTATATTATTACTTATATATTATTATTTTGCTAAAGATTCTTATGATGATATATTGGAATTAAAACCAGGGGATAGTAATAAAAAAATTGTCCTTAGGTACGCATCATTCATTGGTTCATTCTTAATTTTAATAAGTGGTATTATATTTTTGATAATTGCTATAGTAGATGATAATATTGATACAGAAATTGCATTCAATTAAAAATAGTATTATAATTAAAGTATGAAAGATGGATATTTTATGGAAAAAAGTTTTAGTGTGTTATTTTTCAGCGACAGGAACAACAAAAAGAGTTGCAGAAAAAATAGCATAGTCAGTTGATGGAGATTTATTTGAAATTGAACCTGTAGAAAAATATACAAGTGAAGATTTAGATTGGACTAATAAAAGTAGTAGATCAACGGTAGAAATGGAAGATGTAAATTCTAGACCTAGTATTGTTAAAAAAGTAGATAATCTTGGAAATTATAAAAAGGTTATTGTGGGATTTCCTGTGTGGTGGTATCGTGAACCATCTATTATAGATACATTCATGGAAGAAAATAATTTTGATGGAAAAAGTGTTTATGTTTTTGTAACTAGTGGTGGTTCAACAGTTGCGGGTAGCTTTAATAGTTTAAAAAATAAATATAATAATGTAAATTCATTTAGTTTTTTTCTTTACCAATATTGTATCATGTGATACAATATAATTAGGAAGGTGATAAATTGCCAAAGAATATAAGTATAAGTAAAGATAGTATTTTAAATACAGCTTTAGAAATAGTTAGAGAAAAAGGAATAGATGCCGTTAGTAATAGAGAGATTGCTAAAAAACTTAATTGTTCAATAAGGCCAATATATTATCAATTTAAAAATAGTGAAGATCTAATGAATGAATTAAATAAAGTAATGATTAAGTTCTTTTATGATTTCTTAACTAATAATATGAATGATGAAATGCCTAAATATAAGCAAACAGGAATAAATTATATAAAGTTTGCTAAAGAAGAAAAAAATATTTTTAAAGTATTATTTATGAGTAAAACTAATCTTTCAATAAACGAATTTATTGATGTAGCTGATGGTAATTTTAATGAGGTAGAAAAATACATAAACATGAGTACTAGTTTGGTAGGTAAGGATTTAAAGTCGTTTCATGTAAAGATGTGGTTGTTTACACATGGAATAGCAACATTAATTGCAAGTGGTGCAGTAAATTTAACAGATGAAGAGATAAGTAATCTTTTATCTAGTGAGTTTAAGGCATTAATGTTATTAGGAGCTGAAAAATAATGAAGTATGATGAGTTATGGATGTATATTAAAAATGAAGACGTAAGAAAAATTACATTTGTAAAAATAGAAGAAATATTAGGTTTTAAAATTAATCATTCATTCTTAAATGAAAAAGAATTTGAAAAAGTATGGTTATGAAATAAGTAAGATTAGTTTAAAAGAAAGAATAATGTATATAAGGAGAATAGATAATGAAAAAGATAATTGAAGTAAAGAATTTAACAAAAGAATATAAAAATTTAAAAGCAATAGATAATTTGTCATTTGATGTTTTTGAAGGTGAAATATTAGGTCTTTTAGGACCAAATGGGAGTGGAAAATCAACAACGATTAATTCAATTTTACAACTATTAAATTATAGTAGTGGAAGTATTAAGATATTTGGGCATGTAATGAAACCCGATTCTTATGAAATAAAAAAAGATATTGGTGTTATATTTCAAGAAGTGGCAGTATTTCAAGAATTAACTGTTTATGAAAATATAGATTATTTTTGTGGTTTATATATAAACGATAAAGAAATTAGAAGAAAATATGTAATGGATGCTATTAATTTGGTAGGATTAAATGACTTTATAAAGTTTTATCCTAAAGAGTTATCCGGAGGATTATTACGTCGTTTAAATATTGCTTGTGGTATTGCTCATAAACCTAAACTTATATTTTTAGATGAACCTACTGTTGCAGTTGATCCTCAAAGTAGAAATAATATTTTGGATGGTATTAAAAAACTTCGTGATGAAGGTGCAACAATTGTTTATACAACTCATTATATGGAAGAAGTGGAAATTATTTGTGATAGAATTATTATTTTAGATAAGGGTAAGATTATTGCTAAAGGTACTACTGATGAATTAAAGACTCTTGCTAAATTAGAAGAAAAAATAACTGTGGAAGTAAAAAATATAAGTGAAGAAATATTAAAAGAAATTAAAGAATTTAAAACGGTTTTAGATTTAAATTATCAAGGAAATGTACTAGTAGTTGTTTATAAAAAGGGAAAAGATAATCTAGGTGAATTAATAGATTATTTGCATGAAAAAAAGGTTGCATATTCAAAGATATTTTCTGAAAGACCAACACTAAATGATGTATTTTTGGAATTAACTGGAAAGGATTTGAGAGATTGATGTTTAAACATAATTTTAAATATTCTTTAAAAATTCTTTTTAGAAATAAAAGTTTAATTTTTTGGACATTTATATTTCCCATTATTCTTGGAACATTTTTTAAACTAGCTTTTAAAGATATTGAAAATAATGAAGCATTTCATCCATTTGATATAGCAGTTATAGAAAGTAATGATTTTAATAATAATGAAATATTTAAAGAAGCAATTAAAAGTGTAAGTAAGAGTGATAATAAGTTATTTAATGTAAAATATGTAAGTAAGAGTGATGCTAATAAATTATTAGAAGATAAAAAAGTAACTGGATATCTTGAGTTTATTGATAATGATGTAAATATAAAAATAAATAATAATGGAATATATGAAACAATACTTAAGTTTTTTGTAGATGAAGTAAATAGTGAAAAAAATATGATAAGTTTAAGTATTAATGAAGAAGTAAATAAAGGAAATTATGATATAGATGTTATTACAAGTAATATATTAAATAAATTAAATAGTGATGTAAATATTAAAAATATTTCTAGAAGTAATTTAAGTTATACAATGATAGAATATTATACTTTAATAGCAATGGCTGCTTTATATGGGGGTGTATTATCTATGTATATTATTAATAAAAGTATGCCAAATTTAAGTGATGTAGGTAAAAGAAGTAGTATTGCACCAGTTAAAAAAAGTGATTTGATATTAAGTGGTTTACTTGCTAGTATTATTGTGCAATTTGTGGGATTAATTATTTTATTCTTATATACAATATTTGTCTTGAGGATTAATTATGATTCTAATATGTTATATATAATCATCCTTGCCATAGTTGGTTCTTTAGCGGGCTTATCTTTGGGCGTGTTTGTTTCATCAATATTTAAAATAAATGAAAATGCTAAAAGTGGAATTTTAATTGCCATAACAATGTTTTTCTCATTCTTATCAGGTATGATGGGGATTACTATGAAGTATGTGATAGATAAAAATATACCAATTATAAATAAGATTAATCCAGCAGCAATGATTACAGATGGTTTTTATTCTTTGTATTATTATGATACATTAAATAGATATTTCTTTAATGTAATTAGTTTAGTAGTATTTTCAAGTGTATTACTGGGAATATCAAGCATTGTTTTAAGGAGGCAAAAGTATGATGCTATTTAAAACTTTTTGGAAGGTTGTAAATAAATATAAAGGTACAATTATTGGTTATACGGTTATGTTACTTATATTTGGTACACTTAATATGAGTAGTAATGATGTAACAGATGATTTTAAAAGTAGTAAACCAGATGTAATAATTATAAATAATGATGATAGTATCTTAGCAAATAATCTAGTTGAGTATTTTAGAAATAATGCTAATATCCTTGATATAGAGGCTGATGAAGAAAAAATAGATGATGCATTATTTTATAGAGATGCAAATTATGTAATATATATAAATGAAGGTTATGAAAATGATGTTTTAAATGGTAAGAATCCTGAAATTAATATTAAATCAAGTGGAGATTATTCCTCGAGTTTAGCAGAAATGTTACTTGAAAGATATTTAAAAACACAAGATGTACTTCATGATGAATTTAGTGATAAAAGTATATTAGTAAATAAAATAAATGATTCATTAAAAACTAATGCAAATGTGGAACTTGCAACAAAAATAAATACTACAGAATTAACTAGACTTTCAAGATATTATAATTTTGCAAGTTATAGTATTATAGCAGTTGTTATGTTTATTATTTGTTTGGTTTTATCTTCTTTTAATGAAGAAAGTGTTAAGAAAAGAACTATTATAAGTAGTATGAATTATAAAAAATATAATAAGTGTATTATGTTATCAAGTATTTTATATGTGTTGTTTGTAGTTATTTTATATACTATTTTAGGGTTTATTGTATTTGGTAGTATTATGTTTAGTAAAAGAGGTTTAATTTATATTTTAAATACATTTATATTTGCTATTGTGGCTTTAGCTTTATCTCTTTTGGTTAGTACATTAGTAAATAAAAAAGAAGCAGTATCGGGTATTGTAAATGTTGTAGCTTTATCTCAAGCATTCTTATGTGGTGCTTTTATACCAGTTATGTGGCTGCCTGATAGTGTTTTAAAAATAGCCCATGTGTTTCCAGCATATTACTATATTAATTCAAATGAATTACTGGCAAGTTTAGAAGTTTTAAACTTTAGTAATTTAAAGCCATTTTTTGTTAATCTGGGAATTATGATTTTATTTATAGTGATATTTATTATATTAAATAATATTTTTAGTAAAAAGAAACAGGTATTAAGATGAATAGATGTAAATGGTGTAATGTAAATAATCCTTTATATGTAGAGTATCATGATAATGAATGGGGAGTACTTAATTTAGATGAAAAGTATTTATTTGAAATGTTAATATTAGAAAGCTTTCAAGCGGGAATCTCTTGGGAATGTGTTTTAAATAAACGTAAATATTTTAAAGAAGCTTATGATAATTTTGATATAGAAAAGATAATTAATTATAATGATGTAAAAATAGAAAAATTAATGAATAATAAAAATATTATTAGAAATAAATTAAAGATTAAAGCAAGTATTAATAATGCTAAAGTATTTATGGATATGGAGAGTGAATTTGGTAGTTTTAAAAATTATTTACTTAGGTATTTTAAAGAATATCCAGTAAAAGAAGTTGGTAAAACAACATCAAGTATATCTGATGAATTATCAAAAGATTTATATAAAAGAGGAATGAGGTTTGTAGGATCAACAATAATTTACTCTTATCTACAAGCAATTGGACTTATAAATTCCCATGATGATGATTGTGATGTAAAGTTATAAAAGTTTAGAAAATATTAATTTTTTTGTGAAATTTAAAAAAACTAGTTTTCTTATTATAAAAAAAATGGTATTATTATCTTATGGTGAAGAATAAATTAAAGGAGTAATAATATGGATAACAAAAAAATAAAAATAGTTAGTATTATATCTATAATTGCGCTTGCACTAACTCTAGTTGCTGCAACATATGCATACTTTGTTGCTCAGACAGGTGAAGGGGCTCAAACTGATATTAAAATAAATGCTAATACTGTAGATACTTTTACATTTGAAGTTGGTTCAGCATTAAATTTATCACTTAATCAAGAAAATTTTGCAAGTGGCAAAGGAAATCAAACGGGTACAACGTTTGCAAAAGCAATGCTAAGTGCAAATAATAAAACAAATACCGCAACAGAACATTATTATTTGTATTTAAATATATCAAATAATACATTTACTTATTCAATAGATAATAATACACCAGAAATTTTATTATCTATTAAAGATGGTAGTAATAATGAAATAACTAGCGTTTCAGGTTTAACTTATAAAACGGTTACCGACGGAAAAGGTGCATCAATAAAAGGCTTTGATATAACAACTAAAAAAGGATTAGTAACAATATTAAATAATAGAGAAATAACAACAACAAGTACAAAGACTGAACAATGGAATGTAACAGTAACATTTGTAAATTATAATGCCAATCAAGCAGGTAATGCCGGAAAAAGTTTTAATGCTAAGTTGATGATTCAAAAGGAAAAGATAAAAGAGACTGTAGCAACTGTATGCTCTAATGGACAAACTTTGAGTTCATGTATTATAGCAATGGATGGAAAAGATGATACCTTATATCATCATACAAATTCGTTAGCAAATGGAGCAGGCGATTATTCATATAGGTATGCAGGAGCCAGTGAAAGTGTAAATAATTTTGTATGTTTTGGTTCAACAACTAGTCCGTGTCCAACAGATAACTTATATCGAATAATCGGAATATTTGGAGAAAATAATCATGGCGTAACTGAAAAGCAATTGGTAAAATTAATAAAGTATGATTATGCAACTAGTAATTTACTGGGAACAGATGGAGATTATCAAGGTTCAGATGCTCCAGGTTCGACATATAAAGGAAGTTTATCAAAAGTAGATACATATTATTGGAATTATAAAAATAATACAACAATAAATAGTGGTTCTGGATCAAATATATGGAGTACAAGTTTACTAAATAAGATAAACTTAAATACAAATTATTTAAATAATATAGGTACAACATGGTCAAATTTGATTGAAGATGCCACATGGAAAGTAAGTGGACATTCAACAGAATCTGTAACACCAAGTGAAATGTGTGCAGCAGAAATAGAAAATGCTACCAAAACATATGGACCTAGCGATGGAACATCAAAAATAGGTTTAGTGTATCTAAGTGACTATGGATTTGCAGCAAGTCCAAGTGCATGGACTAAAAATTTGTTTGATTATAATAGTGCCGATGTAAATGGAACATCAATAACAACAATAAATTGGATGTATATGGGAGATTATGAGTGGACAATTTCGCCTAATTCTTCGAACAGCAACGTTGTGTTTTATTTGGACGGCGACGGTTATGTCGACAACTACCCCGCGGACAATGGCTTTGGCTCTCGTCCAGTCTTGTATCTAAAAGCTTCTGTTCTCTATGCTGGTGGATCTGGAACTAAAGATTCGCCAATAACTTTGGTAGTATGACAAATTTTGGTTAAGCGTGGCTGGTGGGGGTATCCACCCCGGGCCGCCGAGTTATAAAATAATTAGATAGTTTGCTTGCTAACTATAGAAATGAGGTATAAAATTTAGCTAAAGTTATCAATAAGAATATTAGGGTGTTAATAATTTATTATAGTAAGGGAGTAAGATAAAAATGGAAAAAAGTAATAAAATATATATGATAGTGATATTTGTGTGTGCAGCACTTGTTATTGGTTTATGTGGTTATGCAATAATAACTCATAAAGATGAAAAGATTAGTGATGCAATGAAGTTTAAAAATGAATATGAAGCATTAAATGAACTTGTCAATGAAAATAGTGATGAAAAATATGTTAATGTAGAAATATCTGAAAAAAATCCAATTGTTTATAAGACAGGTAAAGAAATTCTTGAAGTATTAAAAAAAGAAGATGCAATAATTTATTTTGGTTTTGCAGCATGTCCTTGGTGTAGAAATGCTGTTCCAGTATTGCTTGATATAGCTAATGAAATGAATGTTGAAAAAATATATTATGTTGATATTTTAAATATTAGAGATACTTATAAGTTTTCTGGAAGTATTGAGCCTGAATTAACTAAAAAAGGAACAGATGCATATTATGAAATAGTAAAATTTTTAGATAAGTATTTGAAGAAATTCTATGTAAATGATGATGCTGGTAATATGTATGATACTGGTGTTAAAAGATTATATGCTCCGACAGTTGTGGGTGTTAAAAATGGAAAAGTTGTAGGATTTCATGAAGCAACTGTAGAAAGTCAAACTGATCCTTATATAGTTTTAACAGATAAGCAAAAAGAAGAGTTAAAAAAAGAATATAAAACAATTATAGAAGCAGTTAATAAAAAAGATAATGTATGTAAGGATAATACAGCTTGTTAAAAAGACTTTAAATGAGTCTTTTTTTGGATTAATGGAGGTAAAATGATTAAATCTAAGGGATGGGATTGGAAAATAGTTAAGGATGATATAGATTGTCCATGGAAGATACCAAGTGTGGAATCTTATTATTTGCTAAATAGATGGGAAAATCTAAATTTTAAAAATTTTCTTGATTTAGGTTGTGGTTTAGGAAGACATACTGTTTTATTTGCTAAAAATGGATTTAATGTAAGTGGTTTTGATATTAGTAAGGAAGGAATAAGGAAAACTAAAGAGTGGTTAAAAAATCTAGATTTGAAAGCAGATTTAAAAGTTGGCGATATGCTTGAACTTCCTTATGAAAATGAATCTTTTGATTGTATATTATGTAGAAATGTTATTTCTCATCAAGATACACAAGGAGTAAAACAAATTATAAAAGAACTATATAGAGTATTAAAAAATAATGGTGAATGTTATTTAACTTTGGGGTCTAAATCTACTTGGGGATTTAAGCAAGATTCATGGCCATTAGTTGATGAAAATACTAGACTTAGAATGGAAGAAGGACCAGAATATAAAATTCCTCATTTTTATGCAGATTATGATTTGATTAAAGAACTTTTTAAAGATTTTAAAATAATTTTCATTAATCATATTGAAGATTTCTATGAGTCTAATGATAAAACTTACTCTTCATTTCATTATCATGTGTTAATAAAAAAGGTAGACTAGGATTATAAAAATCCTAGTTTCTTCTTGTTTAAAAGAATTAATTATAGTATAATCTTTATAGAATGAAATGGGATGAATATAATGGCTAAGAAAAAACAGATAGTTATAAATGAAGAAGAATTAACACCAACTACACTTGCTGTTGTAGAAGATAAGAAAAAAGTAAGTATTTTGGGTATTTTTTGGTTATTTTTAATATTTGCAATTTTTATTGTAGGTGTTATCTATTTGCCAGAAATTTCTCAATATATAAATAATTATTTTAATCCTGATGTAGTAACTCCGGATACTCCAAGTGATAATAAAAATAATACAACTGATGATGATAATAAAACTACAATTAAAGAGTATGTTATAAGTGATAAACCAGAAATAATATTTGAAAAGTTTAAAATTAATAATATTGTAGTATATGAAAGTAATATAAGTTTTGATATAATAAATACAAGTAATGAGATATTGGAACTTGCAAATTATAATTATTTTATTAATTTATATGATCAAAATAAAAAACTTTTGCAAAGATTAATGTTAAGAGATGAAGTTGTAAGTCCGAATGAAACATTAAAAGTAACTTTTTCTTTAACAGATTCAAATGTTTATTCTTTAACTATACTAAGTATTAGTAAGGATAATTATCCAGCATATGTTGCAACTGCTGATGAAAACAATATGGCTACGTTAACATGTACTAAAGATTATGAAAAAGTGGATTATTTACTTAATAATAATAAAGTATATGCAATTAGTTTGCTCTATGAAGTTGGTGTTGATGATGCAAACTTTAATACCTTATATGGAACTTATCAAGCAATGCAAGTTTCTTATAATTCAATTGAAGGTGTTTCATCTAGTATAGAAACTATAAATAATGTTTTAAGTTTTAGAACCATTATTAATTTAAATACTATTGGTGATGAGAAAATTAATTTGAAAACATTTTATCCAAAAGATACTGATGCAAAAGTAATGAATTTTGAATTAACATCAATGGGTTATACATGTAAATAGGGAGGTTTTATGAAGCTTTGTATTAATGATTTTGAAGGGCCACTAGATTTACTTCTTCACTTAGTTAAAACAGCTAAAATGGATATATATGAAATTGATACAAAATATATTATAGATAAGTATTTAGAATTTATTGAAAGTATTCCTGCATATGATTTAGATGATGCAAGTGAATATTTAGTTATGGCTGCAGAATTAATTCATTTGAAGAGCAGATTATTACTTAATTTAGATAGTGAAAGCGAAGATAATGATGAATTTTCAATAAATAGTGAAGAAGATCTAAAAAATAAATTAATAGAGTATGAAAGATATCAAAATGTAACTAATGTATTTAAAGAGTTAGAAGAAAAAAGAAATGAGTTTTTTACAAAATTACCTGAAAATTTAAATGAATTTGTGGATACTAAAGAAAAGTTGGAAGGTAATATGGATGTGGAGCTTTTAAAGGTTGCTTTAATAGAGTTAAATAAAAGAATGTCTTATCAAAAACCTATTAATACTAGAATAACTAGAAAAGAAATTAGTGTAGAAGAAAGAAAAGAATATATTAGGGAATTTATTAGTAAAAGAAAAAATGTTAAATTTACTGATCTTTTTGAAGAATATAATAAAGATGTAGTAGTAGCAACATTTTTATCTATTTTAGATATGTGTAAAACACAAGAAATTACTTTAAGACAAGATAGTAATTTTGGAGAAATTTATATAGAAAGAGTGAATGTATGAATAAAGAAGCAATTTTAGAAGGCCTTTTATTTGTAGTTGGTGATGAAGGAATAACTTTAGATAATATTGTGGAAATAATGGCAATTACTAAAAAAGAAGCACAAGAGTTACTTAAGAATTTGAGAGAAGAATATAATAAAGATAATCGCGGTATTAGAATTAGTTTTATTGGAGATGCTTTTAAATTAACAACTAAACAAGAGCATAAAGAATATTATCAAAAGTTAATTACAACAAGAGGTACAAATACTTTATCACAAGCTGCTTTAGAAACTTTAGCGATTATCGCTTATAATCAACCGATTACTAGAGCAGAGGTAGACGAACTTAGAGGACTTGCAAGTATTAATATGATTAGAAAATTAATGGCTAAAGATTTAGTCAAAATAAGCGGCAAAAGCAATTTGCCTGGAAAACCTAATTTATATCGTACAACTAGTGAGTTTTTAGATTATTTTGGGCTTGCTACGATTAGTGATTTGCCAGATTTACCAATGGATAATGCAAATGAAACCGATGAACAAGAATTATTTACATCTATTTATAAGGAAGAAAAATAACATATTTTTATAAGAGTTATGCATAATATTTAATGGTGATATTATGTCTTTAAAAAAAATTAAAATAATTAATGTTGTTTTTCTTTTTTTATTATCTTTTTTATGGCACTTTGTTTATGATTGGTTTCCAAATAATATATTTGCTTTATTTTTTCCTGTTAATGAATCTATTTGGGAACATATGAAAATTATTTATTATTGCTTACTTATGGGAAGCATTCTGGAATTTGTTTTATGTAAAAAAAATAATATAAAAATAAATAATTTTTATATTGAAGCTATGGTTAAATCAATCCTTGGAGTTATATTTTATTTAATTATCTTTATTCCTCTTTATTTATGGCTAGGAGAATCAATGTTTATTTCTATTAGTTTAATGCTTATTACTTATATTTTTATGGAATATATTGGCTATAAAATATTAACTGGAGAAGAGATGAATATTAATATATTACCTGTTGTAATTATTGCTTTAGGTTGTATAATGTTTGTAATTTTAACATTTTATCCTTTACATAACTTTTTATTTTTTGATGAAGTTAAATTTGGTTATGGAATATTAAAGTAAATAAAGTAAAAAAAACATGTTCAAAAACAAAATAATATGATATAATTACTTTGTTGCCTGTATGGCGGAATTGGTAGACGCGATAGACTCAAAATCTATTTTCAGCAATGGAGTTCCGGTTCGAGTCCGGATACAGGCACCAAATTTAAGAAAATTTAAACGACTTTTTAATAAAAGTCGTTTTTGTGTAGTTGCTGATTGGATTTATTATATGTTATACTTTTTATTGAGAAAGAGGTCTGTTTAGTATGACAAAATATAAAAAAGAGTTAAAGAAGTTTAAAGAATTTAAAAAAACATATGATTTTAAACAATTAGAAATTGTAGAAAAAAATAATATTTATTTATGTGATGGAATAGTTATTAAAGATGAAAATGGCATTGTTGGAGAAAGTGATAAATGGATTAATGTTGGTTATTCATTAAGGGGAAAATATCCAAAGTTATTATCAAATTTGTTTCCCTATAAATTTAAGTTTAAAGGATATACATTAAATTCGATAGAAAGTTTTTTTCAAGGAATTAAATTTAAAGATAAAAAAATGCAAAAGAAATTATTTAAATATAGTGGAAAAGAGGCCTTAGTTTTGCAAGAAGCAACAACCTATAATTGGAAAGAAACTGGTATTGTTTATTGGAGAGGTAAAAAAATAAAAAGAGATTCAAAAGAATATGATGATATTATTGATGAATTATATATAAGCGCATTACAAAATAAGTTTTATAGAAATATAATTAAAAACTGTAAATTGCCAATAGTTCATATGATCGGGGAAAATTCTAAAAGTGAAACAGTCTTTACAAGATATGAGTTTGAATATATGTTAAATTGCTTAAATGCTTTTTTAAATGATAAAGTTAAATAAATTAAACTTTTTTGACAAATGGGTATTGTCGTGTTAAAATATAGTTAATTTGAAAGGACATTTATTATGAAGAAATTAGTAGTAACATTAATTCATCATCATAAAATCATGCACTTGTTAATGCGACATTAAAAGTTGTTACAAGTGCTTATTAGAGTGCTTGTTTTTTAATATGAAGAAAGGAATTAAAGATGAAAATACAAAATGTAAAAGGTGGTTATGATTTTTTACCTAAAGAACAAAAAATTAGAAATTATATAAATGAAATTTTAAAAACTACATTTGAAGAATTTGGTTATCAACCAATTGAAACTCCGATACTATGTTATTTGGATATGCTTGTAGATAAGTATGATGAAAATAATGATTTATTAAAGGAAATTTATAAATTAACAGATCAAGGAGATCGTAAGTTAGGTCTTAGATATGATTTAACCGTTCCATTTGCAAAGTTTATTGCTTTAAATAAAAATAATATTAGTTTTCCATTTAAGAGATATGAGATAGCAAAAGTTTTTAGAGATGGTCCAGTTAAAGTTGGTAGAGATAGGGAATTTACACAATGTGATGCTGATGTTGTAGGTATATCTGGACAACTTGTTGAAGCCGAGTTATTAGGTTTATATATTACAGCTTTTAAAAGATTAGGTATTGATATCATTATTAAATATAATAATAGAAATTTAATGCGTGGCTTAATAAGTGAAGTTGGAATTGAAGATAGCAAAATAAGTAGTGTTATTACTATAGTTGATAAAATGAATAAAATAACTGAGGCTGAGTTGGTGAAGTACTTAGTGGACTTAGGCATAGAAGAAATTAAAGTAAGTAGTTTACTGTTAATGTTTAAGATGGATTTAGAAAGTATTAAAAGTAAGTTTGTAGATAGTGATAATGAAGTATTGAAAAATGGTATTGAAGAAATTGATTCGTTAAATAAATATATTTCTAAATTAGGATATAATGATATATGCGTTCTTGATTTAACTCTTGCTCGTGGTCAAGACTATTATACTGGAAATGTTTTTGAAGTATATGACAAAAGTGGTATTGTTACAAGTTCTATCGGTGGTGGTGGTAGATATGACAAAATGATTGGTGAATATATTAATGATGGAGAAGTATATCCAGCGGTAGGTATTAGTTTTGGTTTAACATCAATTTTTGAAATATTAAAAAATAGGGAAGAGTTTAATAAAAATAGTAATATAGAAATATTTATCATTCCAATGGGTGTTCAAATTGAAGCATTAGATTTAGCTAATAAACTTAGAGATATGGGAATAAATGTAGAAATTGAAATGAAAGATAGAAAATTAAAAAGAAGTCTTGATTTTGCCAATAGAGAAAATATTCCATATGTAATAATTCTTGGTGAAGATGAAATTAATAATAATAAATTTGTTTTAAAAGATATGTTTGGAAGTAATAATATTGAAGTTAGTATAGATAATTTGGATGTAATAAGAGATTATTTAAAGTAAATTAGGAAAATAAATAGAAACTGAATATGTTTCTATTTTATTTTTGTTAAAAATTTGTTAAAATTATATTAGGATGGTGAGTATAAATGGAAGTAAAAAAGAGAATAGATTATTTATCTTGGGATGAATATTTTATGGGTATTGCAAAATTATCAGCATTAAGAAGTAAAGACCCATCAACTCAAGTTGGTGCTTGTATAGTAAGTGATGATAATAGAATCTTATCAATTGGGTATAATGGTGCTCCGAATGGGTTTAATGATGATTCATTTCCTTGGGATAGAGAAGGAAATGCCTTAGATACTAAATATTTGTATGTTTGTCATGCAGAATTAAATGCTATTCTAAATTTCAGAGGCAATAAAAGAGATTTAGAAGGCTCTAAAATATATGTGGCGTTATTTCCATGTAATGAATGTGCTAAAGCTATTATTCAATCAGGTATTAAAGAAGTAATTTATTTGAGTGATAAATATCATGATCAAGATAATATGGTAGCTTCAAGAAGATTATTTGATGAATGTGGTGTTAGATATCATGAATTTAAAGTAAGTGAAACTAAAAAAATAGAAATAGAACTCGATAAATAGGTGGGGATAATTATAAAAGATAATAAGAATACAACAATAGAACAAGGTGCCAAAGATGATAAAGAACTATCTTATGAAATATTAAAAAGTTTAAATATTGATGATAATGAAGTAAGTAATGAAGAAGTAAGAGAATCTGAAGTAATAGTAAAAAATAAAAAAAGATTATTTTTAAGAAAAGAAATTGTTTATTTGCTTTTAATTATTTTTCTGGCTTTTGGGGCGTATTCAGGTATTAATTTAATTAAGTGGAGTATGGATGCACAAAATACTGAAAAGCAAATTAATGAAATAACTGAAAGTACAGAGGTTGAAGAAGTAATTGATACGATTGATACAACAATTGTAAATCCTCCGAAAGAAGAACATAAAGAAAATCCTTATTGGGATTATATTAAAATGAATTTAATAAATGTGGATTTCCAAAATTTAAAAAAAATAAATAATGATACAGTAGGGTGGATACAAGTAAATGGCACTAATATAAATTATCCTTTTGTACAAACTAATGATAATACATATTATTTAAAAAAAGATTTTAATAAAAAGTATAACTCTGCTGGTTGGGTATTTATGGATTATAGAAATAATATTAGTAATTTTGATAAGAATACAATTCTTTATGCTCATGGTAGAGTGGATGGAACAATGTTTGGTTCTTTAAAAAATATTACTAAAAGTAATTGGTATAGTGATAAAAATAATCATGTTGTTAAGTTATCTACAGAATATGAAAATACGTTATGGCAAGTATTTAGTATTTATAGAATACCACAGACAAGTGATTATTTAAATATTAACTTTAGTAGTGATGAAAAGTATGAAGAATTTTTATCTTTATTAAAGAATAGAAGTGAGTATCAATTTGAAGTTGATTTAAATAAAGATGATAAAATATTAACTTTATCTACATGTTATAAAGAAAGTGATAGAGTAGTATTGCATGCAAAATTAATTAAAATGGAGGTAAAAAATGGAAATAATTGATATATTAAAAAATAAGAAAGGATTTATTGCTGCTTTAGATCAAAGTGGTGGAAGTAGCAAAAAAACATTAGCAAATTATGGTATTGGTGAAGAATTAATTACAAGTGATGAAGTAATGTTTGATTATATTCATAAGATGCGTTCAAGGGTTATTATGAATGATGCTTTTGATGAAAGGATACTTGGAGTAATACTTTTTAAAAATACAATGGAAAGGGATATTGATGGTGTTAATACTGTTAAATATTTAAGTAATAAAAGAATCCCTGCTTTTTTAAAAATAGATGTTGGTTTAGAAGATATTGATGGGGGAGTTCAATTATTAAAAGATATTCCAGGGTTGGAAGATTCTTTAGAAAATGCTAAAAAATATGGTATTGTTGGTACTAAAATGAGAAGTGTTATAAAAGAATATAATGAGTATGGAATTAAAAAAGTTATTGAACAACAATTTAATTTAGCTAAAATTATTATAGCACATGGATTAATACCTATTATTGAGCCTGAGGTTGATATAAATGCTTGTAATAAAAAACAAATTGAAACATTTATGAGAAATGAAATTTTGAGGCATTTAGATAAGATGAAAAAAGAGGATTGTTTAATGTTTAAATTTACATTACCAGAAATACCAAATTTTTATAATGATTTGTTAAGACATAAGAACGTTTTAAGAATTGTTGCCCTATCTGGTGGATATGATAGAGATTTAGCTTGTGAAAAGTTAAAACAAAATAAAAAAATGATTGCATCATTTTCTAGAGCTTTACTTGAAGGATTAAATGTCAATATGAGTGATGAAGAATTTAGTAAAACGTTGGATAATACAGTTGAAGAAATATATGATGCATCTGTAAAAAAGATTAAATAAATTATTAAAATTATGTAAAACATCTTGAAAATAGGTGTTTTTTTATTTATATTTTGATATAATTAAATAGGGATTGGAATGGAAAAAAATATAAAGAAAATACTAGAAACTTTAGAATCTGAAGGTTATCAAGCATACTTAGTTGGTGGTTATGTTCGTGATTACTTATTAGGAATTACGTCTTTTGATGTTGATATTGCCACTAATGCTCTTCCTAAAGATATTCATAGAATCTTTAATAGTAGTAAAAGTAATTATGGAAGTGTTAACATAAAGATTGATAAATTAAATGTAGATATAACTACGTATAGAAAAGATTTAAATTATATAAATAGAAGACCAAGTACAGTGAAATATATTAATAATTTAGAAGAAGATTTAAAGCGAAGAGACTTTACAATAAATGCTATTTGTATGGATAAAAACGGTAATATAATCGATCCTTTAAATGGATGTTTGGATTTAGATAAAAGATTAATCAAAATGATTGGTGATGTAGATATTAAAATACAAGAAGATCCATTAAGAATAATGAGGGCGATTAGATTTGCGTGTGTACTTGATTTTGGTATTGATAATGAATTATATGAAAAGATTATAAAATATAATTATTTAGTAAAAGACTTATCTAAAGAAAGAATAAAAAATGAACTGGATAAAATATTAATAAATAAAAATTTTAAAAAAGGATTAAAATTACTTGATGATACAGGTATAAGTGATATTTTAAAGATTAAATATAATGATGTAAATTATGTAGATGATCTGCTTGGTATGTGGGCTCAAGTAAAAGTTTTAAATATACCATTTACAAATGTTGAAAAAGGGAATATAATAAAAATTACCGAGGTATTGGATATAGGTAAAATTGATAATGAAGTATTATATAAATATGGATTATATATATCTAGAGTAGCTGGTAAAATATTAAATATTAAAACAACTTTAATTAGTAAGATGTATAATAAATTACCAATTAAATCTAGGGAAGATATTGATATAAAAAGTAGTGATATAGTTGATTTATATGGTGAGGGAAAAATAATCGGAGATACATATAAATTATTAGAAAGTGAAATACTTAAAAAAAGATTGAAAAATAAAAAAAGTGAAATATTAAAATATTTAGAGAAAAGGAAGTGAGAAACATGTTTAAAGATAATAAAAAACTTGTAGTGGAAACAATATTTATTAGTGAAGCTTTAAAGTTGGATTTATCTTTAAAAGAGTTTCTTGTATTACTTTATTTTGATAATATATATGATGAAGTATTTGATATGAAAATAGTTGCTAAGACATTAAATATGAAAGAGGAAGATGTTTTAACAGCATATGGATCCTTGGTTACTAAAAACTTGATTAAAGTTAATGCTGAAAAAGATTGTTTTGGTAAAATTAGAGAAAAAGTATCTTTAGATAATTTTTATAATGAAATAAGAAATGATTATAAAACGAAAGAAAAAGAAGTAACAAAAGAAGACATTTACTCTGTGTTTGAAAAAGAATTTGGAAGAACTTTATCTAGTATGGATTGTGAAATAATTAATGCTTGGATTGAAAATGGATTTAGTGAAGAACTTATTTTAAGTGCATTAAAGGAAGCTGTTTATAATGGGGCACCAAGTTTAAGATATATTGATAAAGTTTTATATGAATGGAATAGAAAAGGTATTAAAGCTCCAGATGATGTTAAAAAAATGATGGAAAAAGAACCTGAGGCGCCTTTATATGAAACAAGTGTTATGAATTTTGATTGGTTGAATGGTTTAAATGAAAAATAGTAAAGAGATATTAAAAAAATTAGATGAAGTTGTTCCAAATCCTGTTTGTGAACTTAATTATAAGAAAGATTATGAGTTATTGATTGCTACAGTTTTGGCTGCTCAATCAACTGATAAAAGAGTAAATGTTGTAACAAAAGAATTGTTTTTAAAATATGATATTTTTTCTTTAGCTAAAGCTAGTGTAGAAGATATTGAAAATATCATAAAACCTGTTGGAACATACAAAAGAAAGTCTATTTATATTATTGAAATAGCTAATAAATTAGTTAAGGATTATAATGGAAAAGTTCCAAATGATAGAAATTATTTAGAAAATTTACCAGGTGTGGGAAGAAAAACATGTAATGTAGTTTTATCAAATATTTATAATGTCCCTACAATTGCAGTAGATACCCATGTAGCTAGGGTTTCTAGAAGATTACAATTAACTAAAAGCGATGATGTATTAGAAATAGAAAAAGATTTAATGAACTTTTTTCCTAAAGATAAATGGAGTAAAGTTCATCATCAATTAGTTTTATTTGGTAGGTATACTTGTAAAAGTATTAAACCATTATGTGATAAGTGTCCTTTTCAATGTAAATATAAAAGACTTCGTTAAGAAGTCTCTTTTTAATCTAATCCATAATTTTTTTCAGTATCATCATTTCCTGGATCTGGTTTGATTATGTTTTCAACATTTGAATCTATATCAGAATTGGATTTTATAAGTAAACCATCACTCATATTTGCTTTAAATAATGAGTAAGCAGCTTTTATAACATAGGTTGTATTTCCACCTTTAGGGTTACTTACTGTAAATGTTGTATTATCTGTACGACCTAGATAGTTTAATGTACCATCTTCGTTTTTTTCATATATATTGTAACCTAATGATCCAATATATGTATTAATGTATGCTATTCTTTCCTCATAATATTTATTAGCACTTGTATCATAGTATTTATTGAAATAATCTTTTAAATAACTAGTATTTATTGCATCTGGTGTTTGTATACCATTCCATTTTAATTTAACTGTAGTACCATCGTATATATATGATCCTCCGGTTGGAGCACTTAATTTATTAAATCTTGTTGATACTTCAGTTGGTTCAGTTCCTTCTTTAAATATTTCTGTAGTTCTTAAATTTTCTGGCGTAAATTCTGATGCAAGTTGAGTAGGGAATGTTTCCTTTTCAATTTCTACTTCAATAATACCACTTGGTTTTGTAAATTTTTTGTTTTTTGAATATACTCTTGAACCAACAGCCTTCATAACGGCATTTCTAACTCTACCACCAATTGTTGCTGTTAGGTAATGATTAGAATTATTAATATCATAACCAATCCATAGGGCAATTGAGTATTCTGGTGAATAGGTTATATTCCATGCATCTCTAGTAGCTGATGCGGGAATTCCTAACTTTTCTGTTGTGGCTTTATCTAAGTTTGTTGTACCTGATTTAGCAGCGATATTTGTACCACTTACTGAGACACCACCAACACCTCTTTCGGCAGCAGTCATTAATATACTTGTTATCATATATGCTGTTTCTTCGCTCATTACTTTAACTTTTTCATTCTTTTTAGTATAAACTTTACCATTTTCTAGTAGGGTTGCTTCTTTATATGAATATGGTTCAATATAATAACCATCTCTACCATATGCGGCATATGCTGCGGACATTTGCACTGGACTAACACCATCAAATCCACCAATAGCTGCAGATTCATATAATTCATCACCATAGTTGATACCTAAGTTTTTTACGAATGTTTTTATATAATCTGGATTTTCTTTATTAACCGCTTGAAAGGCTTTTAATGCTGGGATGTTTCTTGATGCTGCTAGGGCATCGCGCATACTCATTAAACCATTATACTTACCATCAGCATTTTTAATAGGAGTTCCATTTGTATATGTTGTTTCTTCATCTAAGAATAGTGAAGCAGGGGAACCATTAAGGTATTCAATGTAAGGACCATAGTCAAATAATATTTTGGCTGTTGATCCCGGTTGTCTTTTGATTGTTGCTCTGTTTGTACCACGAGCTCCATAGTTTCTTCCACCAGAAATTGCTGAGATTCCTCCGTTTTCCATATCTGTTATAGCAATTCCTTCTTGCATAGCATCATTCGGAAACTTATATATTTCACCTTTTTCTAATTTATTTAATACAGCTTGAGCATCTTTATCAATTGTTGTTATTACTTTCATTGGTGTTTCTCTTAAGTCATAACCTGTATCACTTTTTATTTCGTTGATAACGTAGTCAATTGCAGCTCTGCTGTCGCCGTTTGAAATACTATCCTTTTTAGCTAATAAAGACTCAATTGGAATATCTAAGACAGCATTTTTTTCTTCTTCAGTTATATAACCATGATTTACCATTAATGTTAAAACTATTTTTTGTCGTTTTCTGGTATATTTTGGATGAACATATGGGTTATATAAAACAGGATTTTGAAACATTCCAGCAATAATTGATGCTTCTGCTAAAGATATGTCTGATACGGATTTACCAAAGAAGTTTTGACATGCTTGTTCAACGCCTGCAAAACCTGAGTTGTTTAGAGAACCTGTTGAACCAAACCATTGGCTATTTACATAAAACTCTATTATTTCTTCTTTTGTATAATTACTTTCTAGTTTGAATACTGCCATGTAAATATCTTGAAATTTACGAACTATACCCTTTATACCATGACTTTCTTTACTAGAATATACTTGCTTTGCAACTTGCATTGTTAAGGTAGATGCACCACCAGCCTTATCATTACCAAGTACTTGACCAACACTTGCTTTGGCAAAACGTGCCATATCTAAACCATTGTGTTGAAAAAATCTTGAGTCTTCTGTTGCTACAATAGCATCTATTAAAACTTGAGGAAGTTCATCATAGTTTACTAGAACTCTATCATATTGTCCAAGTCTAGCAAGTTCTGTTTTACCATCATTATAATATAGAACACTTGATTCTTTAGAATATAATTTTTCCTTATCAAAATCAGGTGAAGATATTATAATATATAAGGCAAATACTAAAGCAATTGATATTAGGGCTATTCCTGCTATTAGAATGATTGAAAGTATTTTATCCTTAGTAAATACTTTTTTATTTCCTTTTTGATTTGATTTTTTCTTTAAATTAATTTTTTTAAGTTTTAACTTTTTCATAAATTAATCCTCCTTTATGTTTATTTTACTTAAATAATCTAAACCTCTTAATGTCATATTTATTTCTATTCCATATTTTTCTAGATATTCATAAGGAATACTTTTTCTGGTTCCTTTATCAATAAAATTAATAAAATCTTTCCCTTTCAAAATAAAATATTTATCATTCATGTATATTATTAAAAATACAATTCCTTGATGATTTAGTATATTTCTAATATGTTTAATTTGATGGGGATGAACATTTGATATTGGGAAAGATGTCTTATTATTTGTCTCTTTAGCATCAAATTCAATATATTTTCCTTGATAAAGTCCATTGAAGTCAAGTGTGGATGGCATTTCATAAAAAGCATCGGTTATTCTTTTTCCAGACTTTGAATAATCTGTTTTTACTACTTTAATTGGAGTAGGTTTCTTATATATATAGGCGATATCATTATCTCTATAATATTCATTAGCTTTTTCTATTAAATATTCAAGATCCATACCACGATTTTTATAAGAAATTTCTTTTTTATATGTTTTCTTAATATTATTAGGGTATAACATTTCATCACCTATAAGTAATTATAGCATAAAATGTATTATTTTTAAAGAATGTGAATAACAATTGTCATATGTAGACACAAAAAACTTTTGACTTCTTTTGTCGAAAATAATGTTTTATAACAAATTTTATTGTAATATGTAATTGGTGATTAAATTGAGAATGGATTACTATATAAATATAATGTTGGAAAACCTAGATTGGGGCACTTTGAATATTCCTTTTATAAGTATGGAAGAAATTACTAGTATTCATGATATTGACGAAATGTAAAATTTAAGATATAATTTTCTTGTTAGTAGGTGATATTTTTGTATAACGATCGATTATATTTGACTCCTCAAGAGATACTTGAGAAAGAATTTAAAGTTGATGCCAGGGGATATCGACCTCAAGAAGTTGATAAGTTTTTGGATATGGTTATCCGTGATTATACGGAATATTCTAATATTGTGAGAAAATTAGAAAAAGATATTAAGGATTTAACTGATGATAACATTAAGTTAAAGCAAGAAATTAGAAGACTTCAAGAAGTAGCTAGTTCTAGTAGTGATGCACCTTCTAGAAGTATCAATAATGTTGATTTATTAAAAAGAATTAGTCAACTTGAAAAAGTAGTTTATGGAAATAATGAATAATCTAGTGGCAAATGCTGCATAAAATAGTTATGTAGAGGAAAGTCCATGCTCGCACAGACTGAGATGTCTGTAGTGTTTGTGCTTAGGGAAAAAATAACCTAGGAGAACGAAAGTTTATGGCTTCGAGGAAACCTTAAATGGTTTTATTAGATATAAAAGTGCCAAAGAGACGAGTTACAAGGGAAACTTTGTAGGTGGAACGTGGTAAACCCCGCAAGCGAGAAACCCAAATTATGGTAGGGGAGCTTAAAGAAAGAAATGAATTTACTTTAGGTACAGTAATGTAAGATAAATATTTGCCTCTTCTTTATGAAGAACAAAACATGGCTTATTAAGATTATTTTTTATTTTTTTAATTAAAAAAAGGAGTGAAAAAGTTTTGAACGAAATTGGTGAGGAGCTTCAGTATGCAAGGGAGTCATCAGGTGTTAGTTTAAATGAAGCAAGTAAGGATCTTGGTATTAAAGTTGAAATACTTGAAAATATTGAAGATGGAAGAACTGGTGCATTTAAGGATATATTCGAATTAAAAGAATATATTTCGAATTATGCTAAATATTTAGGTTTAAATGAAGATGAATTAATAGATGAATTTAATGAGTATATGTTTGAATATACTTCAAAAATTCCTATTAAAGAAATTGAAAAAACTATTGAACTTAAAATAAAAGAAGATAAAAAAGATGATGAAATAGCATCACCTTATACAAAAAAAACAAAAAAATATAATAAGTGGGTATATATTACAATTTACGCAGTTATATTTTTATTAGTTTTATTTACAATTATATGGTCAGTTAAGCAAGTTACTATAAATAGAAATGTTACTGATACAATAAGTTATGGAAAGTAGGAATATTATGAATTTACCAAATAAAATTACAATGGCAAGAATAATTTTGTCTATAATGTTATTAGTTATGTTGTTATTACCTTGGTATCAATTTGGAGTGGAATTTCCAATATATCAAGTTGCTAATATAAGTGTTAATATAAAATATATTATCGCTGGAGTTATATTTTTAATAGCTTCTACATCTGATTTTTTAGATGGTTATTTAGCTCGTAAGAATAATATGGTTACTGATTTTGGAAAAGTAATGGATGCAATTGCAGATAAATTACTTGTTAATGGTTTACTTATTATTTTAGCATATGATAGAGTTATTTCAATAATTATACCAGTTGTTATTATTTCTAGAGATATAGTTGTTGATTCTTGTAAAATGATATCAGGACAAAATGGCAAAGTGGTTGCAGCTTCAATTTTAGGTAAATTAAAAACTATTTGTATGATGAGTGGTCTTACATTAACAATGTTTTATAACTTGCCATTTGAACTTATTGGTCTTCCGGTTGCAGATATTTTATTAATAGCTGCAGTTGTATTATCAGTAATTTCTGGCTGTCAATATTTCTATGGTGTTAGAGATATATTATTTCCAAAGAAGAAAGCAAAATAAAGGATGCAAAATTGCATCTTTTTTTATCTGATTTTTTTCAAGTAGCAGTAATATTGCATAAAATATTGATTATTACATACAAATATAATATGAAAAAGATAGATATTAAGAAATTATTATTTTATATTTTGATTCCATTAATAAGTGGAGCAATTGTGGGAATAATTACTAGTGGAGATATGAAATCTTATAATGGTTTTGTACCTGGTTGGATATTTCCTGTTGTATGGAGTATTCTTTATATTTTGATGGGAATATCAAGTTATTTGGTTAGAGAAGATGATGATGCTTTAAATATTTATAAAGTCAACTTAGTTGTTAATCTAGCGTGGACATTTATATTTTTTACTTTTAATATGAAAATATTAGCCTTTTTATGGATAATTTTATTAATAGTAATTGTTTGTTATATGATATATAAATTTTTTAAAGTAAAAAAAATAGCGGCATACTTACAAATACCTTATTTAATCTGGTTATTATTTGCAAGTTTTCTTAATTTGTTAGAAATATTATAAAAATAATCTGTGTATTTGACTAGGCATTAAAAAAGATAATTCATAAGATACATTAGAAAGGAATGTTTTAAATGAATTATTTTAATGAAAGTTTCAGTCAAGAAACAGAAATGAAAAAAAGTTATGATAAAACTAAAATGGGTGCTGATGCTACTTTAGCAGAGGGAACTGGATATTGCAATATGATGAATGCTATGCCTGGATGCGTACAAAATCCAATTTATGAATGTCCTCAAGAAAGAGTGTGTCATAGATATATTTGTCATGAAGTACCTCATATTATGCCTTGTAACACAAGAATAATTAATCATCATGTTTATAGACATACATTTACACCAGAATATACTTGCTGTGAAGAAAATGTTTGTGAAAATGTTTTTGGGCCAAGATGCTGTTAGTTATGATAAAAGTAAAAGTTGCATATTTGAAGCAACTTTTTTTCTGTCTTAATCTTATAATCCATATTTACATACTTGAATAATAAATTTGTTAATTTGTGAAATTCCAAAGTTAAAAAATAACTAATTAAAAAAGATTGTATTTTATGAAATATTATTATTTGGGTTATACAAATTATGTTTTTGATTTAAATAATCTTTTTATTGAAGCAAGAGTTAATATAACAATGATAAAACCACCACATATATATGGAAAAAACTTATAAAGAATCATTGTATTATAATAATTATTAGCAAAATATTTATTTACAATATAAAGAATACTAAAAGATATTAGAAAAGGTATAATATTATTCTTTATATTTAGAGTATCTTTTATTTTTGTTATAAATAGAGTTAATGAGATAAATAAATCAAAGAACCAATTAATGCAAATGAAATTTTCTATGTTTTCAATAAATTTAAAAAATTTAATTCTTCTTAAAATAGTATATTCTGGATAACTATATACATTAATCAATTCTCCCAATATTAAAGTAATTGTAAGACCAACTATAATATTAGTAAGTGAAGCAAGTAAATAATATTTTAGTGATGCTTTAAATTCAATGTTTTCATTTAGTAAAATTAGTAATGGACTAGTAGAAATAACAGCATAAATAAGTGATGCTTTAAAAACACTTGTAGTTTTTACAGATAAAATAGGAAAAAGGTTTGAATAATGAAATTCATTAGTAAGAAGAGTAGTTTTAAGAATAATTATAAATAAACTTAAGAAAAGTAAAACAAATGCAACATTGTAAATACCTTTTATTTTTTTACCACTTAAATAAGTTGCTAGAATAACAAATGGTAAGCAAGAGATAATTGAAGGTGTAAAAGGTAAAAAGTAAGAATATAAAAATCCAGATAATATTACAAATAAAATAAGTAAATTAAATGATATGTAAAGAAAATAAATTAGTTTAAATAAAATGTTTAAAAAAGTATTTTTCTTTATATATTCTTTTAAAGGTATATTACAAGATACTTTATTTATTAAGTAAATTATAATTATTCCTAGTAATGTTCCAAGAATAAAAGCTATACAAGTATCAGTATTACTTAGTTCACAAATTCTTGCAAAACCACCACCTAGAAAAAGAAAGTGTGATAAGAAATATATAAATAAACAATTATTCTTTTTCATGATTCACGCTCCACATCATATATTAAACCTTTTTTATTAATATTAAATTTAATTTTTGATTTAATATCTAGTTTTAACCAATAATCTTTATCTTTAGTTCTAGTTTTTTTATAATAATTTCTAGTTATACCTAAAATATCACTATTATTATCTTGTAATACTTTAATAAATTCAGGAATTTTTTTATTTAAAAGATTAGTAAAATCATTATCTATTCTTTCTAAGTTTTTAGGGTCTCTAATATTATATTTTGGATCATTATCTATAATTCTTCCCATTAAATTTCCAGTTGCATTAATTGTGCCACTTTTTATTTCTGTATTTATTTTGCCGTTGTTTATGGCTGTGGTAAAACTTAAATTATCATAATTAATCGTATACGTAGGCCGATCAAAATTATCAGTTAATAAATTATAAATTTTTACATATTCATTATTTAAATTACCTTTATAATTATAGTTATTAAAAATAGACATACCATCTACTATAAATTCGTTATCTTTTAATGCAATATTTGAAAAACATGTATCAATGCCATAAGTTATTACTTCCTCAACCATTTCATCAAACTTTTTTAAAACATTTGTATTTGATGAATAGCGAATACTTTCTAATGTATCCGTAATAGCTGTACTTGCTATTGGGGCTTCATTAGTTGTGTGATTAAGTAAAGTCTCCGGTTTATTTTTTGTTGCAGAAATAACATAGAAATTTTCTCTAAAGTATGTATTTCTTAAAAATAAATCAATAATATTTTCAAATTTCTCTTCTATAATACTTTTACTTAAGATCATTAATTTTATATGATTAAATATTAGTTGTTTTGATAATTTATCGGCTGCATTTTCAATTGCTGAAGTTAAATTTTTACCGTGCCCAACTTTTGTATATGATGTTATTTTGGAAGAATCTTTATCTATTTGGTCATTTAATATTTCTAAAGTAATAACGTATTCATCATTTTCATAATCAACTCCGATTGCATTAATTATGGCTAAGTCATTTATTTCTTTATAATCAAAACAACCTGTACAAAGAAGTAGTGTAAGTATAATAATTAATATTTTTTTCATAAGTCCTCCTTTTGTTTGACAATATTTTTATGAGTAAATAATGTACTTCTTCTGGTATCTTTTCTGAGTGCTTTTTTCAAAACTGTATTATTAAAATATTCTTTGTTAAATGGTGATATCGGAGCAAAGTAAGGTTTACCAAAGGAGTTTGTAGTTGTTGTATAAATTAAAAAGTAAAATAATCCAAGAGTAATGCCATATAAACCAAATAAGCCACTTAAAAGGATGAAGACAAATCTAAAAAATCTTAAAGCATTATTTATTTCGATGGTTGTAAATGTAAGACTAGATATAAATGTTATAGCTATTACAATAATTGTAATTGAAGATGCTATACCTGCAGAAACAGATGCTTCGCCGAGAACTATAGCACCTAGTATGGAAATGGCTGAACCATAACTTAAAGGAAACCTTAAATCACTTTCTCTTAGAATTTCACAGACAATTAGCATAAGTAAAGTCTCAATAATTGTGGGAAATGGAACACCACCTCGCTGAATAGCAAAGTTAAGAAGAAGATTTGTAGGTATGGTCTCTTGATTATAATTCATGATTGCAATGTATATCGCCGGAGCCATCATTGATATTAAAAAGGCACTTATTCTTAAAATTTTTATAAAATTAACATTTTTACTTTTATTGTAATTATCAATAACAGGATTTACAAAATCGATAAAAAAAGCCGGTATTATTAAAACAAAAGGTGAGGTATCTACAACAATAGCTATTTTTCCTTCCATTAGGAATGTAGCAACATTATCTGGTCTCTCTGTTTCAATGAATGTTGGATAAACACTATTTTCTTCATCACCTAAAAGAAAACCTAAAGACGATGAGTCCACAATTCCATCAATATCTATAGTATCGATTTTTTTTAGTAGATTATTTACAAGGTTAGCATCAGCAATATCTTCAAAATAAAGAATGCTAATATTTGTAAGTGTTTTTCTGCCAATAGTTCTACTTTCTGTTTTTAACGTACTAGATTTAATTCTTCTTTTAATTAATCCAATATTTATTTGAATATTTTCCGTAAACGCATCTTTAGGACCATTAATTGATGACTCAACCTCACTGTTTGAAACTGCTCTAGAAATATCTGCTCTAGTTTCTATAGCATAAATTTTATCTTGGATAATTACTAATGAAAACCCATTTGTTAGGTAAAATTCACACTCATCAACATTTTTAATTTCTAACGTATTCGGGGCAGCTATATATGATGAAATGTTATTTTTATTAATTTCATCCTTTTTTAAAATTATATTTTTTAATATGTAGTCATTTACTTTATTACTACTTGAAACTGTTTCGAGGTATATTACATACATAGTTTTAAAAATGGACAGATTTATTTTTTTTATTACAAGATCTGGAATCTTACTAAATTCTGTTTCTAATCTTTTTACTATTTTATTCATGAAATCACCATTATTAATATTTACCAAATAATGGTATTTATGCTAAAATGTTGATAAGTGATGTTTATGAAAGTTGAAATTGTTAAATTAGATGACTTTAGTCGTGGTATTTGTTTTGTAAATAATAAAGTTACTTTTGTACCAAATACAATTCCCGGTGATATTGTAAATATAAAAATTGTAAAAGAAAATAAAAAATATAATGAGGCTATATTGATTGATTTAGTTAAATCTTCAAGTAAGAGAATTGATGCCCCATGTCCTTATTTTGGTATATGTGGAGGATGTAGTTTACAAACATTACCATATGATTTAGGTATTAGCTATAAAAAAGATAAGGTAATTAATTATTTTAAGAAAATGGGGTTAATTATAAATCCAAGCCTTATCACAAATGACACGCCATATAATTATAGAAATAAAATTACATTAAAAGTTGTAAATGGAGTAGTAGGATATTATAAATTAAATAGTCATAGTGTTGTGGAAGTAAAAAAGTGTATACTCGCCGAAGAATCTATAAATGATGTAATAAGTATAGTTTGTGGTATGGGTATTATAAATGGAGAAGTAATAATTAGAAGTAATTATAAAAGTGAAATACTAATTATAATAAATAGTAAAGATAAAATAAATATTCCAAATATAAATGAAAACATAAAAGGTATTATAATAAATGATGAAGTAATATATGGAAATGATTATTTTTATGAAGAAATAAATAATATTAAATATAAAGTATCATATAAAGCGTTTTTTCAAGTTAATAGAAATGTTGCCAGTAAAATGTTTAAGTTAGTTGAAGATTTTACTAATAATGATGATTGTGTTTTAGATTTGTATTCTGGTGTTGGTACATTAGGTTTAAGTGCATCCCAAAAAACTAAAAATGTTTTAGGTGTTGAAATAAATAAAGATGCTGTAAAAGATGCTAATGAAAATGCTGTAATAAATAAATTAAATAATGCTAAATTTATATATAGTGATGCGAGTAATATTAAAAATATTGATGTATCATTTAATAAATTAATTGTTGACCCACCACGAGCTGGTTTAAGTAGGGAAGTAATAGATTTTATTAAGTTTAAGTTGCCAGATGAAATAATGTACATTTCATGTGATTATCATACACAAGCAAGAGATTTGAAATTACTAGATAGTTATGAGATAATTGATTCATATATTTGTGATTTGTTTTCTTATACGTATCATGTTGAGTGTATTTGTTTTTTAAGAAAAAGAAGGTGATTTAATTTGAAAAAAATATTTTTATGTTTATATCCATTTCGTGAATTTTGTTGTGATTATGATCGTTTGTTAGATGAAGATGAATTCGATCATTGTTATAGAGTGTTAAATGAATGTATAGAAAAAAGATATCGAGAAAATGGTTATCAAGTTGTATTTGCAATGTATCCTGAAAAGAATATATTTGGAGTTATACCTGATGCTACAGATAAAATAATAACAACGGATGTATCATTTGAAGAGGCAACTAAAAAAGATGAAGATAAAGTTAAATATCCGAGTGAAGAATATTTGATAAAACAATTAGGGGATTTTGATACAATTGTAATTGGTGGTTTTCATTTTGCGGATTGTGTAAAAAGAGTAGCAGAGTATTGTTATAATCAAGGGTATCAAACTTTGGCGGATTTAGATTTAACAGATTTATTTTATAGTGTTCATCGTATTAGAGAATATTTTGATATTTATGAATATGATCCTAAAGAGTATAAAAAATTTATGATTCAAAGTATGAGTCGGAATTTACCAAAAGAGGTTGTGGAAAAAATATTTTTAAATAGTTATGCAAGTCCAGTTTATGGAATGTTTGATGAAGAAAAATTAGCGAGTAAGAAAAATATTTAAACATAAAAAAGATGTTGATAATTAATAATAAATTATGGTAATATATAAATATATATGAGATAAAATTTCATATATTAAAAAAGGAAACATTTGATTTTGGTTTGTTGAATGTTACCGTTTATTTATTTGGATGTTTATTTGGATATTAACTATCACAAATAAACATTTTTTTAATGAATGTAAAAGTTTCATTAAAAAATCCTTAAAGTATTTAATTACAATAAGTACCACCCCTTTCATAAAATCCAAAACCCCCAATAGAGAGGTAAGTAAATATGTCAGGTTCGGTAACACTCAACAATCAAATAGTTTCCATGAAATAATTATAACAAAAATGTGGCTACTTGCATTTGGATTAAAAATATGATAATATAAATATATATGAGATAAAATTTCATATATTAAAAAAGGAAACATTTGATTTTGGTTTGTTGAATGTTACCGTTTATTTATTTGGATGTTTATTTGGATATTAACTATCACAAATAAACATTTTTTTAATGAATGTAAAAGTTTCATTAAAAAATCCTTAAAGTATTTAATTACAATAAGTACCACCCCTTTCATAAAATCCAAAACCCCTGATAGAGAGGTAAGTAAATATGTCAGGCTCGGTAACACTCAACAATCAAATAGTTTCCATGAAATAATTATATCAAAAATGTGGCTTTATGTAAATGAAAAAGCAATAAAACGTTGCTAAATTAATTACTTAAAAACAAGAAAATAAATTATTTGACAAACATAAAAAAAAGTAATATAATCAAGGAGTAATTGACGAAGAAGTTGTCTAAGTAGTTAATTTAAGCCTTTGTACAGGGAATTGTAGTCATTGATTGAGAACTACAACAAAAAGATAAATTAATGAATTTCAATAATGGAGTCAAATCGTGTAAGAGCGTTAATCTATTTGAGGTAGTAGAAATACTATAAAAAAAGGTGGTACCACGAGCAATTCGTCCTTTTAGGATGTTTGCTCGTTTTTATATTTTTGTACCGATGAAAAGGAAGGATATTATGAAAGAAAAGTTAGAAAAAATAAGGGAGATAGGTTTAGAAAAAATTGATGCTACTAAAACTATTCAAGAACTTGAAGATGTAAGAAAAGATTTGATGGGTAAGAAAAGTGAACTTGCTGATGTTATGAAAAATATGGGGAGTCTAGCTTTAGAAGATAAAAAAAGTGTAGGAATGATGACTACGGAAATTAAAAATGTGTTTCAAGAAAAACTAGCAAGTAAGGAAGAAGAAATTATTGCATCTATGAGTGTTTTAGATGAACCAATTGATTTAACAGTACCTGGAAAAAAAGTCAATGCTGGAGCATTACATCCAATTACACAAATGCGTAATGATTTAAATGAAGCATTTTTATCACTTGGTTTTGAAGTTTATACTGAAGATGATATAAGTAGTGAAGAATATGCATTTGATAATTTGAACTTTGCTAAGGATCATCCAGCTCGTCAATCTATGGATACATATTGGATTGAAGGAACTGAAGATAAAGAGGGTGCACAAAGACTTTGTTTAAAACCTCATTTAACGGGTGGTTCAGTAAGATATTTACTAAAGCATGGAGCACCAGCTAGATTTGTGTATCCTGGTAAAGTTTTTAGAAATGAAACAACTGATGCTAGACATGAAAGAGCTTTCTATCAATATGAAGCCTTAATTGTTGATAAAGATATATCTTTTTCATCTGGTATGGTAATGATTCAAACTATTTTAGAAAAAGTTTTTGGAAGAAAAATCAATACAAGAATGAGAGAAGGTTTCTTCCCATTTACAGAACCTGGTTATGAAATTGATATGGAATGTCTTGTTTGTGGTGGAGTAGGTTGTAAGGTATGTAATCATAATGGTTGGATAGAAGTTATGCCTGGTGGAGTAATTCATCCGAATGTACTTAAATCTGCCAAACTTAATCCAGATGAATGGACAGGATTTTATATTAATATTGGATTAGATAGATTAGTAATGATGCGTTATGGAGTAGATGATGTAAGACTTTTCCATAGTAGTGATTTGCGTTTCTTAAAACAATTTAAATAAGGAGGATAAAATGAGAGTATCATTAAATTTAGTAAAAAAATATATAGATTTACCAGAACATTTAACAAATGAACAAATAGCATATGATTTAACGCTTAGAACTGTTGAAGTTGAAAGTGTTGAGGAAACTGCTAAAAAGTTTCATGATATTATTGTAGGTAAAATAGTTGAAGTAAATAATCATCCAGATGCTGATAAATTAAAAGTATGTATGGTTGATATTGGTGAAGATAAAAATGTTCAAATTGTATGTGGAGGTTCTAATCTTTACAAAGATGAATTAGTTGTTGTTTGTAAACCTGGAGCTGAAGTTATTTGGCATGGTGTAGGTGATCCCGTAGTAATTAAAGAAACTAAAATGCGTGGAGTATCATCTTATGGTATGATTTGTGCATCTGAAGAAGTTTTCTTAAGTGATTTCTTTCCCGCTAAAGATGAATCAGAAATAATAGATTTAAGTGGTATAAAATGTGCCCCTGGTGATAATATTGCTGATGTTGTTGATATGAACGATACAGTATTAGAAATAGATAATAAGTCATTATCAAATAGACCGGATTTATGGGGACATTATGGTATTGCTCGTGAATTATCTGCGATATACGATGTTCCATTAAAAGCACAAGAAACATATGAAATTGATAAGAATTTACCAAAATATGATGTAGAAATAAAAGAACCATCAAAATGCTACAGATATGCAGCAGTTGAAATTGATGGAATTTATGAAAAACAATCACCAATGTGGATGCAATCTTTACTTGTTAAATGTGGTGGAAGACCAATTAACGCAATTGTAGATATTACAAATTATGTTATGTTTGCTGTTGGACAACCTCTTCATGCTTTTGATAAAACTCATGTTAGTGGAGAAAAAATAGTTGTTAGGAATGCTAAAGTTGGTGAAGAATTATTGTTACTTGACCATAATTCTATTAAGTTAACTACTGATGATTTGGTTATTTGTGATACTGAAAATGCAATGGCTCTAGCAGGTATTCGCGGTGGTAGTAAAGACTCAATATTACCTGATACTAAAGGTATTGTTTTAGAAGTTGCAAATTTTCCAGCTGCATCAATTAGAAAAACAGGCAAAAGATTTGCAGAAAAAACTGATGCATCTATTAGATATGAAAAGGGAATAGATACTAATAGAGTTGATGAAGGACTAAATTTAGCTTTATCTTTAATTAAGGAAATATTTCCTGAAAGTAAAATTGTTAAATTTGCTGATGTTTATCCAGTAGAAACTAAAAAAGAAGAAATAGATGTAAGTAAGAATTTCTTAACTACTAGATTAGGTAAGAAAATAGATGATGCGGTTATTAAAAGAATTCTTACCGCTTTAGGCTATGAAGTTACTTTAAATAAAGATGTATATCATGTGGTAGTACCGACATTTAGATCAACTGGTGATGTATCTTTAAAAGATGATGTAATGGGGGATATTGCCAGAATATTAAGTTTTGATTCATTTGAAGCAAAACCTATTGATATAACCATTGAACACTCTATTAATCAAAGAAAAGTATTATTAGAAAAAAGAATAATGGAATATTTAGCTAATAGATGTGGATTTTATGAAATATTTACATATCCTTGGATAGACGAAAAATATATTAATGCAGCAGGGATTTCAACTGATGATGCAATTAGACTTGCAACACCTCCGGCACCTGAACTTGCAAATTTAAGAACATCCCTTATCCCTGGATTACTTGAGGCAACTGTTAAAAACCTAAGATATTATGACTCATTTAAAATCTTTGAATGTGCCGAAACTTTTAAAAAAGGTGATTATAGACCATCAAGTGATGATGAAATATTACCTGTTCAAAATAAACATCTTGCTGGTGCAATCATCGGTAAGAATGCTAAAGAAATATTCTTTGAATTAAAAGGTGTTTTAGAAGAAATGTCTAGATATGCTCATATGGATTCAATAAAACTAGAAGTGGGAGATAAACCAAGCTGGGCTGATGTTAATGCAAATTTAAATATAACATTAAATGGTAATATAATTGGTTCTCTAGGGTTATTATCAATTAAAGCTATGAATGATGTAAAAATCAAAAGAACTAATGTAGCTATATTTGAATTAAATATGGAAGAATTAATTCCATTTGCTTCTAGAGATAATAAGTTTGAACATTTACCTGAACTACCTTTAGTTGAAAAAGACTTGTCAATCTTAGTTGATGAATCTGTAAGTTGGGCAATAATTGAACAAACTGTTAAAGGGAAAGTTAAAGAAGTTGAATTCGTAGATGAATATCGTGGAAATCAAATTCCTGAAGGTAAAAAGTCTGTTACATTTAAAGTGCGTATGATTAATGAAGGTAGTACAATGACTATGGAAGAAATAAATGATAAGATGGAAAGAATACTTTCTTCATTAAGTAAAAGATGTGGAGCTAAATTAAGAGAAGAATAATATAACAATAAAACGTCAAATAACATAAATGTGTTAATTTGGCGCTTTTTTATTTGGCATTTTCATGTATTATATAGTGTATAATACAAAATATCTGTGCGTGATATTGTTAGACTTCTAATCACATCAAAGTATAAATTGAATTTATTAGTTTGTTATAATCATACTTTTTTATTGAATTAATATTTACATTTAAAATGTTCACTATTTCCGTTAACCATTCATCTTTTAGTTTTATATCTTCTCTTTCATATCTTGTCATTGTTCTTTTTTACATTTACTAGTTAAATCAAGTTTACGTGTTAAAAATCTAAATTGTCTTACAAATGCACTTCTTGAACTCTGTGATAAATCTTCTAATTTGGACTTTTAAAAAATATTTTATAAGGAATATATTGTGGAAGTTAAATTGTTATTTAGATGAAGTTGATGTTTTGTATGGAAAAATATGTAGAATTAAACTTAAAGATATTGTTGATTTTAGAAAACATAAATTTTTAACTAATGGTTATATTAAAGGCTTTAATGATGCTGAAGATGTTATATTTATGGTAGATTAAAATGTTTATAGAAAAAAGATGCTTCCATCTGAAAAAGACATTTGCTTATAATTTGTATTAAATATTCATAATCTTTTTGATAATATTAAAAAAATCTCATACTTGTGTTATAATGTAGTTAATTGGAGGTGCCCTATGTATTTGCTAGAAGAAATTAAGAAAATAATAGAAGATAATTCTAAAAAAATTGCTATTTTTGTAGACATGGATGGAGTTGTAGCTGACTATAGATTTGGTGAAGGAGAAAACATAAAAAGTAATAAGCCAGGATTATATTTAAATAAAAGGCCTATATATACTACAATAAATAATTTGCAAAGAATTAATGAGGAAATAGATTGTGAAATGTTTATATTAAGTTCATGCTTATATAAAGAACAAGCAAAAGAAAAAAGTTTGTGGCTTGATAAATATATGCCATTTATTAAAGAAAAAAATAGAAGTTTTGTTATATCACAAAACTTTGAATCTAGAAAGAAAGTAAAAATAGATAAAATAAGAGAAAAAATGAATTCAAACGAATGTGAATTAGCTATTCTAATTGATGATACACATGATATATTATTTTTAGCATTGTCAGAATTAAAAGAAAGGGTAATTCCATTTCATGTTATAACTTTAATTGATTAAGGAGGAATTTAAGATGAAATATGATGTAATAATAGATTGTTATACAGATGAGCCATCAGGATTAGGGGGTACCACCATATTTAAGTGTACATTCTAGATATATAGCAGGTGTTTTAAAAAATAAAAATATTAATTATTATTATTTAAATATTGATGATTTGCGTTTTGCAACTGGAGAAAAACATTTTAATAATTCATATAATAAAAGAATAATAAACATGACAAGAAATGCTAATAGTGTTTCAGAAATATTAAAAAATGCAACAAACATTTATGTTGTAATGGGATGTTTTGTTAAATATGAGTATGTATCTGCGGAACCTCCAACTTTTTTAGAAGTAGAAAATTTATTAAATCTTTTCTGTAAAAAAGAAACTAATAAATTATTATTTTATTCTTTAGGTGGAAGTGAATTAACAAGAGAAAATATTAGGAAAACAATACCTAATAATTTGTTTAATAATATTATTTTTGGTAATACTTATAATTATTTTATTGGAGAAAGTGGTAATAAGTTTAAACCAAATTATGATAAGCTAAGACAAATTGCAATCGATTCATCAAGTATATTAGAACAACTAGACAGACCAGTTGTAATTGAAATCGAAACCGCCACAGGATGCAATAGAAATCCTGGTTGTACATTTTGTATAGAAGGTATGAGAGGTTTGCCGTTACAATATAGGAAAAAAGAAGATATTATAGATGAAATTAAAAGTTTATATGATAATGGAGCCTTATATTTTAGATTAGGAAGGCAACCAAATTTTTATTCTTATAAAAATTGTGATGTAGAAGAAATAGAAAACTTGTTTAAAGGAATTTGGAGTGCTTGTCCAAATATTAAAACATTACATATAGATAATGTAAGTCCTCATAATGTTAACAGTGAAGAAGGAAAAAGAATAACTGAAATAGTAGCTAAATATACTACTGCAGGAAACATTACACCATTTGGAATCGAATCATTTGACCCAATAATAAGAGAAAAATGTAATTTAAATGGTTCTTTAGATGATATTCACAAATCAATATCTATAATTAATAAATATGGTAAAGAAAGAGGAAAAAACGGATTGCCTAAATTACTTCCTGGTATTAATATAATTTATGGATTGGATGGTCAAAATGAAAATACCCTAAAACACAATTTAAATAATTTTAAAAAAATATTAAATTCTGGAAATTGGGTAAGAAGAGTTTTTGTTAGAAAGTTAACATCTCCTTATGGTGAACAATTTGATAATTATAGCAAAGAAGATTTAGAAGAATTTAATTTTTGGAGTAAAACAATAGAAAATGAATTTATCGTTCCAATGCTAAAAAAGGTTTTTCCAATTGGTTTAGAAATAAGTGAATTAAGAATGGAAATGTATAAAGATGGTAATTCGATTCTAAGACAAATGGGTACATGTCCAGTAAGAGTTGTAATTTTAAATAAGAAACTAAAATTAGATGAATTTTATAAAATTAAAGTAGTTGGATACATTGGTAATAGAACAATTATTGGAGAAACAATATGAAAAAAATAGGGTTATTAATTCCTAAAACTAATTTGACTGTAGAATATGAATTGCAATTACTTTTTAGTAAAGGATATTTTGATATAGAAAAAAGTGTGTTTTATATATCAAAACTTGATTATAAAACAAATTATAAAGAAGATAAATCGAAGTTTCTAGAAGATCTTGCTACAGATATAAATAATAAGAAAAAAGATTTAAAATATTTAAATGTTGATTATAATGCATTCTTTTGTACTACTTCAGCATTAGAAAATGGAGTAGAAGAAATAAATCCAACTATTTCATTAATTGAAGAATCAAAATTAAGAAATGTAAAAAAATGTTTACTAATAACCCCATATAATGATAAATTAGGAAAAGAAATAGTGAAAATGTTAGAAGATAACGAAATCAAA
>UQVR01000008.1 GCA_900544625.1 uncultured Mycoplasmatota bacterium | reverse complement strand
CATAATTAAAGCCATAAAAGACATCTTTTGTTTTATTTTTTTCTATTAATTTACTTGGCATAAAATTTCTCCCTTCGATAAGTCTATATCTTAAGACAGAAGTACCAAAAAGTGCAAGAAAAATCGTCCGTCAAAAATCGACATAAATTGGGATATTCGGGCTATTTCGTCTCATTTTTAGGGAAATCTAAAATATAAAATTTTTGAAGATATTTTGTAATTTATTAAACTCTATGATAAAATAAATTCGAGGGATGTCTTTATGACAATAAAAAAAATTAATAAAAACGAATACTTTATAGAAGAAAACGGAGTAAAAGTATTTTCCTATATTTTAACTGATGATACTTTATGCGCAGGAAGTGGTGATGTTTTACCAAGTGAAGAATTATTTATTAAAATACTATCATTTTTAAAAGAAAATATATTAAAAGAAAATATGATTATTCGAGTTGTTAATGAAAATCTATTTTCGTTATTTGATAAATATTGTAAAGTAACAGCTGTTTGTGTTGAACGAACATTAAATTATTATGAAAATAATTACGATATAAAAGAAAAGTATTTTGAAATTGATAATCTTAAGATTAAATACTTTGAAACAGAAAATAGTGCATATTGTAATTTTATAAAAAATGAAATAAGTGATGAATTAGAAATTTCAAAAACAATAAACTATTTAAAGAACAAAAATAAATTAACTTTTATAATTGATGTTCAAAACTTAGATTGTTTTTTTTCATTAGGTTTTAAAATAGAATACAAAGACTACAAGTTGGCTTAGAATCCAACTTTTTTAATGACTTTTGTATGTTTTTTTGGTACAATTAAAGGGGTGAAAAAGATGAAAAAAGAAAATATTAGAAATTTTTCAATAATTGCTCATATAGATCATGGAAAAAGTACTCTAGCAGATAGACTTTTAGAAATCACCGGAGCTGTTTCCAAAAGAGAAATGAAAGATCAAATTTTAGACAGTATGGATCTAGAACGTGAAAGAGGAATAACAATTAAATTAAATGCTGTAAAATTAAACTATAAATATAAAGATGAAGATTATGTTATTAATTTAATTGATACTCCTGGTCATGTCGATTTTTCATATGAAGTATCAAGAAGTCTAGCAGCTTGTGAAGGTGCTATTTTAGTTGTAGATGCTGCTCAAGGTATTGAAGCTCAAACTTTAGCTAATCTGTATCTTGCTATGGAACAAGATTTAACAATTATACCTGTAATTAATAAGATAGATTTACCAAATGCTGATATTCCAAGAGTAAAAAAAGAACTTGTGGATGTTTTAGGATTTAATGAAAATGATATAATTTTATGTAGTGCTAAAACTGGAGAAGGAGTTCAAGATATTTTAGATGCTGTAATTGAAAAAATTCCTGAACCTAAAATAAATGTTGAAGATAAAACAAGATCTTTAATATTTGACTCATATTTTGATCCTTATCGAGGAGTGGTTTTATTAGTTAAATTAGTAGATGGTAAAATAAAAATTGGTGATACTATAAAAATGATGGCAACAAATAGTACTTTTGAAGTTGTAGAACTCGGAGTACATACCCCAAAAGAAGAAAAGTATAATGAACTAAAAAGCGGAGAAGTAGGTTATGTTGCTGCATCAATTAAAGACATAAGTACAGTCTCTGTCGGCGATACCATTACCGTCGTAGGTCGTGAAGCAACAGAACCAATTAAAGGTTATAAAAAAATGAAACCGATGGTTTTCTCAGGTATATTTCCGACCGAACCAAATAGATATGAAGAATTAAAAGAAGCCTTAATAAAATTAAAATTAAATGATGCTGCTTTATCGTTTGAACCAGAAACTAGTGAAGCTTTAGGTTTTGGTTTTCGTATTGGATTTCTAGGTCTTTTACATATGGATGTAATTATTACTCGTATTGAAAGAGAATTTAATATTGGCATTATTGCTACCAGTCCAAGTGTAGTTTACGAAGTAACCCTAACAGATGGAAGTATCATAGAGGTTGATGCTCCATCAAAAATGCCTGAAAAAACAAAAATTAATTATATAAAAGAACCTTATATATATACAAATATAATAGCACCTTCTGAATACATCGGAGCTATTATGGAGTTATGCCAAAACAAGCGTGGAATTTACAAAAGTGTGGATTATATCGACGCCACAAGAATAGATGTTCACTATGAAATTCCCTTATCAGAGATAGTATATGATTTTTATGACAGATTAAAAAGTACTACGAAAGGTTATGCTTCATTTGATTATGAATTATGTGGATATAAAGAAAGTAGTTTAGTAAAAATGGACATCTTACTAAATGGTGAAATTGTAGATGCTTTGAGTGTTATTATTCATAAAGATTTTGCTTATCAAAAAGGACGTGCAATTGTTAAGAAATTACGTGAATTAATACCAAGACAAATGTTTCAAATACCAATTCAAGCAAGTATTGGCTCCAAAGTAATAGCTAGAGAAAATATCAGCGCCTTAAAGAAGAATGTTTTAGCAAAATGTTATGGTGGAGATGTTTCCAGAAAAAGAAAATTATTAGAAAAACAAAAGGAAGGAAAGAAAAGAATGAAAATGGTTGGAACGGTTGAAGTTCCTCAAGAGGCATTCTTAGCAGTTTTAGGTGATGAATAATGGGTGAAGAAGAAAAAAATTATATTATAAGACAAGCTGATATGTATATTTCTGGTAAATCCTTACGCGAAATTGCTGAAATAATTGGTAAATCACATATTACAGTTAGAAATAATTTAACAAAAAAATTAAGATATGCCGATGCTATAAAATATAAAATTGTTATGGAAAAATTAGAATATAACAAAGAAAAATCAATTGAAGATGAAGAAGTTAGAACAAGAATTCTTGATGCTTACGAATTGTTAGTTTTGAAGAATAAAACAGTTTCAGAAATTGCCGCTGATCTAGGAACAACAGATAACATTATATATCGTGATCTTTCAGAAAGATTACAAGAATTAAATAAAGTTGCACCAGATATTATAACAAATGATATGGTAAAAAAAGTAGCTGAAACATTAAAAAATCATAGTATCCGTAACAATCCTTATCTTGTTTTCAAACAAGAAAGAGAAAAACAGACAAAAATGAAAAATAGACTAAATAAGATGTTCCCTAGAAAAGATAGACAAATTAATTTTTTGACAAACTGTGCATTAACATATGGCTTGAGGGTAGAAACGATTGCTGACTTTTTTGGGGATAATCCAACTGATTTATTAAGGGATTTTCAATCTGGAAATAGTCTTTACAATAACTTGTCAAATGTATTTAAACATGGAATGAAACCACAACAAGAAGCTGTTGCAGAATTTGAAAATTTTTTTGAAAGATTAACAAAAGCATCAATAAATAAAGATAAAGAAAAAATAACAGAAATACTTGAAGAGATTTCTGATAAAAAAGCCCTTAAAATAGCTAATAGAGATAAAACAAAACAGCTAACATTGACAGATGATGAAATATTAACAATATTAAAATTTCAAATAAAATATATGATTAGTACACATCAAATAGAAAGAATATTTGGAATAAGTAAAAGTAATTACAAAAAAAGAGTAAAAAGACTGCAAACTGAACATGAAAAATTAGTATCTGATTTTGAATATATTGCGGATTTTGTTTCTTGCATACCTAATAAGGTGACAGAAAGAAGGTAAAAAATGAATTTAAAATATTTATATCAAATGTTTCCAGATGAAAATAAAAGAAGAAGATTTATAATAAATTGTGCTTTAACATTTGGTTTAAGAGCAGAAACATTAGCCGCCTTACTTAACACGAGTGTGGAAATAATTAAATCAGAGCTACTTTATAATATCAACTATATGCATAATTCAATGCAAGCACTATTTCATATTGGTATGGATAATCAAGAAGAAGCAAAACAAAATTTTATTGAATTTTTCAATAAATTAGTTACAGCAGGTAAGTCAAATAATAAAGAAGAAATAAGTAATGTTCTTGAAACAATTTCTGATAGAAAAGCAATGCAAATAATGCGTAGAGAAGGTAGGGGAACAAGTAAATTATCTGATGAAGAAATATTAATAATTTTAAAATATCAATTGAAGTATTTTTTGAGTACAGAAAAAATTGAAAAAATATTTCATGTTCATCATACTATTTATTCTAAAAAAATAGAAAATTTAAAAACTGAATATCCGAATCTAGTATCTCAGTATGAGATCCAAAGAGATATGTTTCATAAAAGTTATAGTGATCCAAAGAAAGGAAGATAATATGAATGTTAAATATTTATATCAAATGTTTCCAACAAAAGAAAAAAGAAATCATTTTTTAAGCCAATGTGTATTAACATATGGTTTATCGCTTGATTCATTATGTAATACTTTGAATTTAAATAAAGAAAAAACGTTTGATGATTTAGTGGTTAGAAATATAAAATATTATGAATCAGTAGAAAAAGTATTCAAATTTGGTATGAAAAGGCAAGAAGATGCAATAAAAAACTTTGTAGATTTTTTTACTAATCTAATTAAAGCATATGAAGGAAAAAATAAAACAGAAATAGCAAACATTTTAAATGAATTGTCTGATAAAAAAGCTATATGTATTGCAAAAAGACCAGATTCAAAAGGAAAAAAGTTAGCAGATGAACAAATATTAACTATATTAAAATATCAAATTAAATACATGTTGGAAACAAAGTCAATAGCAAGAATTTTCAATATAGATAGAGGAACATATTCATCAAGGGTTAGAAATCTAGGCCCAGAATATGCAAACTTAATTTCAGATTTTGATTATCTAAGTGATTTTTATCATAATGCATCATTAGCTAGTAGAGGAATTAAATAATGGCTAGTTCAATTTATATTCATATTCCATTTTGTAAAAATATATGCTCTTATTGTGATTTTTGCAAATTTATATATAATGAAAAATGGGCTTATGCATACCTAAAAGCTTTAAAAAATGAAATAAATGATAGATATATGGGTGAAGAAATTAAAACGATATATATCGGTGGAGGAACACCAAGTGCACTAAATATAAAAGAAGTAAAAAGTTTATTAAGTATGTTAGATAATGTCAATAAAAATAATTTAGAGGAATTTACTTTCGAATGTAATTTAGAAGATATAAATGAAGAATTAGTATTACTTTTAAAAAATTTCGGGGTAAATAGATTAAGTATAGGTATAGAGTCATTTGATAAAGATAAACTAAAATTTATGGAAAGAAAGGCAGATTTTAAAGATGCTTTAGAAAAAATAAATTTATGTAAGAAATTAGGGTTTAATAACATAAATTTAGATTTGATGTATGCTATACCCGGAGAAACTTTAAAAATTTTAAAAAAGGATTTATCACTATTTTTAAAATTAAAGCCCACGCATATAAGTGCTTATAGTTTAATTTTAGAAAATCACACCAAGGCTTATGTAAACGGAGTCAGTGAAATCGAAGAAGAATTAGACTATGAAATGTATAAATATATTACTGAAAAACTAAGTAATGCACATCATTATGAAATTAGTAACTATGCGATACCAGGGTGTGAAAGTAAACACAATTTAGTTTATTGGAATAATGAAGAATATTATGGCTTTGGCTTAGGTGCAAGTGGATATGTAGATGAAATAAGATATACAAATACTAAGAATTTAAAAGATTATTTATTAGGTAATTGGGTACAAGAAAAAGAAATAATCGGCGAAAAAGAAAAAATGGATTATGAAATAATGCTTGGTTTAAGAAAACTTGATGGTATAAATTTAGATGAATTTAAGAAAAAATTTGGAATAGAATTAGAAAATGCTTATAATATAAAACCTCTTTTAAAAAGTAAAGAATTAATTAAGAAGAAAGGTTATATATATATTAATCCAAATTACATATATGTTTCAAATGAAATACTTTTAAAAATAATTTAGAAATTTTTGAGCACACTATATATGGGTGAAATAGTGTGCTTTTAGATTTAAAAATATTAAATGGGGATATGCCATTAAAATTTGATAAATATGTTAATAATTATACCGTTGAAATAAAAGAAGATGTTACAAAATTAGAAATAGAATATATATGTAACAATGATGATTTAGTTACTATAAAAAATAATGATAATTTAGAATTTGGTATAAACCATATCTTTATAGAAGTGGTAAATAATGAAGAAAAAAACGTGTATGTATTGGAAATATATAAAAAAAGAGATGAAAATGTGTTTAATGAAATAAAAATAGAGTCAGAAATTAAAAATGAAGAAAAAATGCCTAATTATGTACCTATTGGTTTAATTGTTGGAAGTTTTTTTATTATTCTTTTAACGTTTTGGATATTATTTCATAAAAAAAAATAAAATAATTTTTCCCGTAAATACGGGATTTTTTTTGTTAAAAACAATTTTTTTAACAAAGTTTTAAAAAAAACGCAAAAAAAAATTAAAAAAGGAAATATATTAAGTGAAGGGAGAAATTTATATGATTGTAGTTCGTCAAAGGGATGAGAAGGATTGTGGTGTGTGTGCCCTTTTGTCAATCATTAGGCATCATAAAGGGAATGTTCCACTTGAAAAAATCAGGTTGGATGCTAAAACCACCAATGAAGGAACAACGGCTTTAAACTTAATTCTTGCTAGTCAAAAATATGGTTTTGAAGCAGTGGGAGTAAAATTAAATAGTATTTATGACATTAAACAATTTCCTGCAATAGCTCATATGAATTTAAAAAAAGGCTATACCCATTATGTCGTAATAGAAAAAATCACTAAAGACAAAATTGTCATAATGGATCCGGCCAAAGGAAAGGTGGTAATGAAAGTTAATGATTTCATATGCGAATGGAGTAATGTAGTATTATTGTTTTATCCAAAACAAAAAATAATAGTTTTAAAAAATGAAGTAACAATATTTAAATTATTTACTAGGGTTATGAAATCTGAAAAAGGTTTAATAAAAATTATTATTTTTGTAAGTTTCTTACTAATGTTACTTAGCATATTATTAGGATATTATTTTCAAATATTATTTTCTTCAATTACAAATGGTTATTCTTATAAATATTTGAAAATTATTGTTATAATATTCTTAATTTTTACAATATTTAAAATTATTTTATCCTTTTATAGAACCTATTTAGAAAATCATTTAAATAAAAATATAGATTGTTTATTAAATAGTGATTTTTTAAGTCATTTGTATAATCTTCCTTTAAATGTTATAACATCTAGAAATGCCGGAGAAATAATATCTAGAATAAATGATTTAGCTAGTATAAAAAATATTATTACTGAGATTTTTATGTCATCAACTTTAGATTTAATCCTAGTTGTTATAGCAGTACCTTTATTAATAAATATAAGTAAGAACTTATTTTTCATACTTTTTCTTATAATTATATTATATTTTTTAATAGGGTTAATATTTAGTAAAGTAATATTTAAAAGAGCTTATCAAAATATATCTTATGAAGCAGATTTTAATAATAATCTAATCGAAGATATAAAAATGATTAATAGTATTAAAAACCTAAATATAGTTTCTCCTGCATTAAAGAAACTTGAATCTAAATTAACAAATTACTTATATGATAGTTATCTTTTAAACATCGTAATTAATAATGAAAAAACATTAAAAAGTATTATATATGAAATAGGATTTTTCATTATAAATACATATGGTTTATATCTTCTTTATAAAAATAAAATATTATTAATTAATATTATTACTTTTAATACTTTATTAAGTCTTTTTCTAGATCCTTTAAAAAACATCGTAGATAATATGCCTAAGTATTGTTATATGAAAGCAACAATTTCTAAAATAAATGATTTTCTAAGTCTAAAAAAAGAAGAATTAGGAGATATTGAAGATACTTATGGATATGAATTGCGATTTAAAAATCTAACATATTCTTATAATAAATATGAAAATATTATTAAAAATTTTAATTTAATAATTCCAGAAGGAAATTTTATTTTATTAAAAGGACCATCTGGATCGGGTAAATCAACAATTTGTAATATATTAAATAAGTATATAAATGATTATGATGGAAACATATTACTAGGAGCAATTAATATAAAAGATTTAAGTATAAATACTATCAGAAAAAATATTATATATGTAAACCAAAATGAAAATATTTTTTCAGGAACTATCAGAGAAAATATTGTCCTAGATAAAAAAATATCAGAAGTTGATTTTCAATATATAAGTTATTTATGTAAAATAGATGAAATTGTAAAAAAAAGACCACTTAGATTCGAAACATTTATAAGTCCTGATGAAAATAATTTATCCGGAGGTGAAAGGCAAAGAATTATATTAGCACGATCTTTACTTAATAATTTTAATATTTTATTACTTGATGAAGCCTTAAGTGAGGTTGATATGAAATTAGAACTATCAATTTTGAAAAACATGAGAAAATTATATAAAGATAAAACTATTATTTATATTTCTCATAAAAAATATCCTAAAATATTTGATAATGTTATAAATTTAGGGAGCAACTTATGTCATACTTAGATTTATTAAATATTAAATATAAATTTAAAAAATTTCTCATATTAACTATAATAATATTTATTGGCATATGCATATATATTTTGAATTTGGAAATATATGATACAAATATAACTTACGGATATAAAGAAAAAGAATTTATTGTAGCAAAGATAAGTATTGATAACCCTGATATTATAAATTCCATTGCTTATATCAAAGTAGGGGATAAAAAGTATAAAGTTTTAGTTAATAGTGTGGGAGAGATAAGTTTAGATAAAGAAAATTTAATAAATTATCAAGATGTTTACTTAAAAGTTGATAATGAACTAAGAGAAAACCAAGTGTTTAAGTTAACAATTATGTATAATAAGGAAAAAGTATATGAAAAACTTAAAAAAATGTTGTTTTAGGAGGTAATTATGGAAGTTTTAAGTTGTAAAAAATTAGCAGAATTAAATGGGGGAGGAAGAACATTGTGGTATTTATTAGGAGGTATCGCAACATTTTTAGCAGGACTTATCTCAGGTTTTGTAAATCCTAAGAAATGTAATTAAAGGAGGTAGTTTAATGTATTTAGAAAAAAAGGAATTAAACAATATTGTTGGTGGAGCATCAGCAGCTATATTTAATGCATTTGCAAGAATCTTTAGAACAATGTATGATATTGGCTATGAAATAGGCTCAACAATTAGAAGATTAGTATCTAAAAAAACATGTAAAATCTAAAAAGGTATAAGCCTTTTTAGGTACAGTATAACGAAAATTATTACAAAAAACGCCAAATTATAATAAAAAATGTTGATAAACCTTATTTCAAATGTTATAATATGTAATGAAAACGAGAAGGGAGGGAATGAATTTGACAAAAGTAGTTGTGCAAAACGGGAATGTTGATTTAGCATTAAAAAAGTTTAAAGCAAAAGTTGCAAGAAGTGGAGTCCCTTCTGAAATCAAAAAAAGAAAACACTATGAAAAACCAGGCGTAAAAAGAAGAAACGAAATTAAAGAAGGAATTAAAAACTCACATAAAAGAAATCGAGGCTAATTATGTACGAAAAAATTAATGAAGATTTAAAAAATGCAATGAAAGAAAAAGACACTTTTAAATTATCAGTCCTTAGAATGTTAAAAAGTGCTCTACAACTTGAACAAATTGCTAAAAAACATGAATTAGATGATAATGAAATAGCTGCAGTATTAAAAAAACAAGTTAAAGTTCGTAAAGATTCATTAGAAGAATATAAAAAATATGATAAAACTGAATTAGTAGAGTCTTTAGAAAAAGAAATCGCAATACTAGATGCTTATTTACCTGAAGAAATGTCTGAAAGTGAAATAAGTGAAATAGTAAAAAGTGCAGTGGAAGAAATAAAACCAACTAGCATGAAAGATATGGGGCTTGTAATGAAAAAGGTTAATGAGCTTCTTGTTGGAAAAAATGCAGATATGTCTCTAGTTAGTAAATTAGTTAAAGAACAAATTATGTCAAATTAAAACAACACTTTAAAAAAGTGTTGCTTTTTCTATAAGGAAAAAATATGAATTTAGATAATATAAAAAAAGAATATAAAAAAATGCAAAAAATATACGGAGACCCTAGTCTTGAACCAATATATTTCGGAGGATGTTGTAACAATCCAGATATTTGTTTTGTCTTTATGAATCCAACAGCTAGAAATATTGCTGCAGATAAATCATGGCAAGGTCCAAGGTCTCCATGGATAGGAACTAAAAATATTTGGGATTTATTTATGGCAATAAAAATTATTGATGAAGATTTATATCGGGAAATAAAAAGTAAAAAAGGGCGTGAATGGACACCAGACTTTGCCAAAAAAGTTTATAAAAAAGTAGAAAAAAATAAAATATTTATAACCAATCTAGGAAAATGTACACAAATAGATGCAAGGCCTTTACCGGATAAAGTATTTAAAGATTATTTAACTTTAATGGAAAATGAAATAGCGATAGTTAATCCTAAGGTTATAATACTTTTTGGTAATCAAGTAAGTTCAATATTTCTAAAAGAAAAAATATCAGTAAGCACAAGTCGTAAGAAAAAATACATAAAAGAAATCAATAATAAAAAATATACATGTTTTCCTGTTTATTATCCAATTGGAAACGGAAGATTTAATATAGATAAGTCAATCGAAGATATATTGTGGATTAAGGAGGTATATTTTAATGAAATACACAATTAGAAAAGAAAAGAAAGAAGATTGCATGGGCGTCTCTCATGTAATAACAGTAGCATGGAATGAAACTTATAAAGGTATTTTGTCTGATTCCTTTTTGGAAGAAATAAAAACAAATGAAGTAAAAAGAGGTAAGATTATCAAAGAAACATTTGCTACAAAAAATTACAGCACCCTTGTTTTAGAAATAGATAATGAAGTCGTAGGGTTTGTAAACTTTGGAAAAACTGAAGATTTAGAATTTGATAATTGTGGGGAAATATTTGCTCTTTATATTATAAAAAAATATCACCATTATGGTTTTGGCAAAAAACTCGTAGAAGAATCCATTAAAAATTTAAAAGAAATGGGCTTTGATAAAATGCTTATATCTTGTCTAAAAGAAAATCCCACTAACGAATTTTATAAACATATTGGTGGAAGATATATTAAAAATAAAATATATAAACAATTAAATTTACCTGAAAACGTTTATTATTTTGATATCTAGAAAGTAAAATATTACAAAATTCAAATTTTCACATAATTACCATGGAAAATTTATTATAAATTTGGTAAAATATATATGGAGTGATATCATGATTGAAATAGGTATTAGTTATGTAGAATATTTAAATAAATTAAAAAAAGAAGAATTAATAAAAATAATTACAGATTACAATAAAATGTGTGAAATCTTTGATGAAACAAAAATAGAAGATACAAAGTCTAAAAAAGATGTTTTAGTAGAAAAAATAAATGAAATAAAAAATAAATATTTAAAGTATCTTATAATGTCATTAGATCTAAAAGACTATGAGTCATTAAAAAACATATTGAAAAAAAATGATACAAAAACATTGAATGAACATAAAGAATTAATAAATTATTTTATTGATAAACACATTATTTTTCAAAAAGATAACCTAGAGGTTCCAAATGATTTAGAATTTAAATATTGTTTTAAAAATAAAGATATTTTAAAATATGTAAAAAAATGGAATAGAATATATGATTTAGCAAATGGCACAATTATTGCATATGGTGTTGTAAGTAAAAAATATTTTTCTTTCATCATAAGTGGTATTGAAGAAAAAGATAAAATTATATCCAAACTAGAATTTTATTATAAGAAAGAATATATTATTGAAGATAAAATGATTGTAAGTACAAAATTAAGTAATAAAAAAAGAATAAATAAGTATTTTAAAGATGGTAATTATAAAGGTTTTACAAATAAAGAATATGTTGAAATGGGGAAAAATATTTATCATCACAATATTAAATCTTATAAAAAACTTATTAAAACATTAAAAAACTTTTATGTTTTTAAAAACAAAGATATAAAATTTATTGATGATAATATCGTTATTCCATATTTATATAATTCTTTAAATGAAGAAGATATAGCTAATAAGAATCTCGAAGAAACTATTATAAGTCTATTTGAGTTTAAGGGAGATAAATTGAAAAATAAACTGTTACAAGAAATATCTAAAATCAGAAATGAGTTTCCTCTTTGGGAATATCGTGGATTTACTAAAACGGAGGTAAATAAATGAAGAAAAATGGATATACAGTTGTAGAACTAGCAATAGTACTTGGAATTTTTAGTATTTGTTATTTTACAGCAACGTGGGTAATTTCTAGTAAGTTAAATGTTAACTATGAAGAAGGTATGTATAGTCAAAAAATAGCATGTATAGAAAACAATGCTGTATTATATGCCAAAGCCAATGATAAATTGTTTGAAAAAGATAAAACGATTTATGTAACTGTAGATGATTTAGCTAAAGCAAATGCTGTTATAAGTAGTGATGGAGAAGTAATAGATCCAAGAGATGAAAAAAGCTCTATGAATGATATTAAAGTAAAACTAACTATGGAAGGCGACAAAATAACTGCAAAAGTACTAAGTTAAAATATTTTTGTGTCAAATTTATGTCAAATTTTTAGTGTTTTCTTGCATAAATAGATATTAATGAGTATTATAAGTAATGAAAAGGGAGTGTATGTATGTTATATCCATCAATAGATAAACTATTAAATATAGTTGACTCTAAGTACAAATTGGTTCATGTAGCTTCAATAAGAAGTAAGCAAATGCTTGAAAATAATCACTATCAAATGAAGGAAAATGAATATAGAAATAAGAAAAGTTTAGGTAGAGCACTTGAAGAAGTTGAAGCAGGATTGATAAAAATTATCGAAGAACCGCAAAAATAACTTGATTATTTTATCAATATATGATAAGATATTCTTGTTCTCGGGGAATTAGCTCAGTTGGCTAGAGCACCACGCTTGCACCGTGGGGGTCGCGGGTTCGAGTCCCACATTCTCCACCAAATGAAATTATAAGTCCTTAATTAGGGACTTTTTATTTTGCATTTTTTAATTTATTTGCTATAATATCCTTGTTGGTGATACAAATTGAAAAAGAAAAAATTAGATATAATATATGAAGATAAATATCTTATTATAATTAATAAGCCAAGTGGAATTTTAACAATATCTAGAGATAATAGTTATGACAAGAATTTATATGATGAAGTAAAAGAATATATAAAAAAACAAAATCCTAAAAATAAAATATTTATAGTTCATAGATTAGATAAGGATACTTCTGGGTTAATAGTTTTTGCTAAAAGTGAATTAGTAAAAAGAAAATTACAAGACAATTGGACAGAAGTAAAAAGATATTATTATGCAGTAGTAGAAAAAACATTAACTCAAAATGGTCATTTAGAAGACTACTTATTTGAAACAAAGACTCATGATGTAATAATAACTAAAGATAAGAAAAAAGGAAAATTAGCTATAACAGATTTTGAGGTAATAAAATATAATACTAAATACAGTCTATTAAATATAAATATTAAAACAGGAAGAAAAAATCAAATTAGAGTTCAGCTTGCTAATATAAATCATCCGATTGTGGGTGATAAAAAATATAGTAAAAAGTGTAGCTTGCCAATGTGTTTACAGGCATATAAGTTACAATTCATCCATCCAATAAGTAATGAATTATTAAATATTGAAATAAAAATAAACCACAATTTTCAAAATTTAATTAATTAGGGGTTGCATTAAAATTTTTAAAGTGCTATAATTGACCCAATCAGTGATGAAGGAATTTACGACTCTGGAGCTGAATCGTTAAATCGCGTTAAGATAAATTAAGTTAAATAAAAGGATGGTACCGTGCATAAAGCACTCCTTGTGCACCATTCTTTTTTATTTTTAAGGGAGGAAATTTTATGACATTATTTGAAGAATTAAAATGGAGAGGATTAGTAAATGATATAACTAGTCCAGATGTTGAAGAAGCTATTAATAAAGGTGGATTAAAGTTTTATATAGGTGTAGATCCAACTGGAGATTCACTTCATATTGGTCATTACTGTACTGTAATAGCTACATCAAAAAGATTAATGGAAGGAGGACATACACCGATAATTATTGCTGGTGGTGGAACAGGATTAATCGGAGATCCAAAACCAAATGTTGAAAGACCAATGATTAGTAAAGAAGCCGTTGCTCACAATATTAAGTGTATACAAAATCAAATCAGTACTATCCTTGGTGGAAAAATTGAAATAGTAAATAATGCTGATTGGTTATGCGAAATGAAAGCTATCGATTATCTTAGAGATTTTGGTAAATTCTTTAATGTTAATTATATGCTAGCTAAAGATACGGTAAAAAGAAGATTAGACATTGGAATAACTTATACAGAATTTTCATATATGTTACTTCAATCAATTGACTTCTTAAAGTTATATGAAGAACACGGTGTAACAATGCAAGTCGGAGGACAAGACCAATGGGGAAATATTACATCAGGACTTGAACTTATAAGAAAGGTACATGGAGCAGATGTAAAATGTTATGGATTTACAGTTCCTTTAGTAACTAGAAGTGATGGTTCTAAATTTGGTAAGAGCGAATCTGGTGAAGCATTATGGCTAGATATTAATAAAACTAGTTCATATGAATTATATCAATACTTTATTAATGCTGAAGATGAAAAAGTTATTGAATACTTAAAGAAATTAACATTCTTAACAAAAGAAGAAATTGAAAAATTAGAAGCAAGCCTAAAAGAACATCCAGAAGAAAGAAAAGCACAAAAAGCTTTAGCTAAAGAAATAATTACTTTCTTACATGGTGAAGAAGAATACAAAAAAGCACTTCATATCTCTGAATCTTTATTCTCAGATAAAATTTGGGAATTAACAGCAGATGAAATAATTGAAAGTATTAAAGATGTTCCAAGATTTGCAGTTGCAAATGAAGATAATCTTGTTGATGTATTAGTTGATAATAAAGTAGTATCAAGTAAGAGAGAAGCAAGAGAAATGATTTCTTCGGGAGCAGTAAGTATTAATAATGAAAAAGTAAAAGATTTAGATAAAGTAATAACAAATAAAGATGCAATAGATGGCAAAGTTTTACTTATTAAAAAAGGTAAAAAGAATTACTTTATGGGACTTATGGAAAAATAAGTCCTTTTTTCATATAATAAAAAAAGCTAATCTCTTTTAATTTTAGAATTAGCTCCGATAAACCAGTCAATTGAAATGTTATATTCTCTGGCTATTTGATATAAGAATGCAGTAAGAATTAAAGTATTTCCCTTTTCATAAGCACATACTGTAGATGGAGAAGTATTAAGTATTTTAGCTAAATCTTTTTGCTTAATATTATATAAATTTCTAACATAGACAATTCTTTTTCCAATTTCTTCTTTATTTAAAGTTTTATAAGTATAAAATACTTTTTTGTTTCTAGATAAGCCAGTTAAATAATCTATACTAACTTTATAAAAATTTGCTAATGTAACTAAATGTTTCAAAGGTATAATTTTCTTGCTTTTTTCCCATTCGGCATAGGTTTGTTGACGAACTCCGAGAATTTCCCCAACAGCTTTTTGAGTAAGATTGTTGTATTCTCTTAACTCAAACAATTTGTCATTTTCCAATTTCACTCACCAGTTTAATTTTCCCATTATTTTAATAAATATTCAGAAAAATACAGACAAGTACGAAAATATTTGGTATAATTTAAATGAAAGAGTTGATTTTATGAAAGAATATTTGGAGTTAAGCCATGAGCTGGCTAGAAAACAAATGCAAGAAAAAATAACATTAGAAATAATATATGAATTCTTAATACTTAATGCCGAAGAGATGGAAGTTACAAGAATAGATGATGTAAATATATTTAAAGAAGAAGAATATGTACAATTAGTAGATAGTGCTATTAAAAATATAAACAGTAAAACAAAATTAAATTTAAAAAGAACATCAAACAAGATTTATTTAGGTAAAAATAACTAGTTTAACCATTTTTTAATTCATAAATTACTTATGAAAGGAGAAGACTATGTATCCAAATTATTACCAAAATACAAATCGTGGTTTTGTGGTACCTTTTTTATTAGGAGGTTTAGCTGGTGGAGCTGCAGTGGGTTTAACTAGACCAAGACCAATATATAATGTTGCACCTGGAGCAAGTGGATATCAAAATATGCCATACACACCTGGAGTGCCATTTTATAATAGTTCATATAGTTATTACCAACCAATACCAAGAGTATACTATTATTAAATAATACTAGTAAGATTTCTCAAAAGAATTAAATATAATGCTTAAAAAAATAAAATAAATAATTAATGTTGAGCCACCATAGCTTAAAAAAGGCAAAGGTATTCCTATAATAGGAAGAAGACCTAGGTTCATCCCAATATTAATGATTTGCCCAAATAGAAAAATACTTGTAAAAGATATTAATATATATTTTAAAGTATTTTTTTTCATGTTTATAATTTTATTTATTAAAAATAAATCCATTAAAAAATAACATGAAAGAATTATAAAACCACAAAGATAACCGAAATTGCTAATACTAAAAGCAAAAATAAAATCTGTCGGAGCTTCAGGTATATATAAAGATACTTTACCAAGTCCAGTTCCTAAAAGACTTGATGAGCCCATAGCAACTAAAGCGTTTTCTAACTGATAACTACTCATAGTTTTAAATGTTATAAGTCTTTCAACTCTATAAAAGAAACTAGTACCTATCAAATTAATTAGTAAATCTTTATTATATAAATAAAGTAAAATAAATCCTCCAATAAATAAAGCAATTAATATAAAAACTATTGTAAACCAAAACTTATGAATATCACTAAAGATTAAAATAGCTAAAGTTATAACTAAGAAAAATATAATTGCACCACTGTCAGGTTCTAAAAAAACTAATACTGAAGGAATAAGAATGAGAATTGCAACTTTTAATAAAAATATAAATTCAGATTTAATACCAGTACTTTTAAATTTACCAGCAAGATCACTTAACATAATGGCTAAACTTAATTTAGTAAGTTCACTAGGTTGGAATGACAATCCTTTAATTGTAATCCACGCCTTAGCACCATTAATTACTTTTCCAAACACCAGGACATAAATTAGTAAAACAATTGAAATAATGTATAAAATAAAAGAATACTTAAAAATATTTTTAGTATTAATACATTTTGAAACTATAAAAATAAAAATTCCAATTCCATACCAAATTATTTGTTTTATTAAATTATGATTATATAAACTACTTAAATATTTAGCATTATACATATCTAAAAAACTAATAATCATAATTATTAGAAAAGGAATAAAAAAAATTAATTTATTATCTAAAATTTTCTTCATAAAAATATTATGTGTATTTTTTTCCTATTTATCATAAAATATACTAGAGGTGTAAATATGAACAAATTGCCTAATGTGTTTGCAAGTCCCATAAATAAAAAATTAAATAACTATCAAGATCTATATCGCAGTGATAGTGCCACAAAAAGTTATAATCCTAAAGATATAAATAAAAAGATTAATGAAATATTTGGTTCTTTAAATCATGTTTATAAAAGTAGGGTAAGAATTACTATGAATGATGGTATTATCGAAGAACAAATCGTAGGTAAAACAAACATTAACTTACTTACAATTGACAATAAATTAATTAAAATTACTGATATTCTTGATATTGAAAAGATTTAAAAAAAAGTATATCTTAGAGAATTTCTTCGATATACTTTTTTAATTGTTTCGCATTTTTATCAAATATAATCTTTAATTGGTTATCAATTTCTACGATTCCTTTAGCACCGAGTTTTTGAATACTTTCTTTATTAGCTAAACTAACATCTTTTAAAATAACCTTAAGTCTTGACATATTACATTCAGCATTTATTATATTATCTTTACCACCTAAGTAAGTTATAAGTTTGTTTGCTTCAACTTTAAAATCTCTTTTTGATAATTTTACAATTACTAAAGATATAATAATTAAAATAATTGCAATAATAATGTACTCAATCCATGTTTTCAAAATAATCACCTAATTAATTATACTATATTTTTTAAAAAAGTAAAAGTAAAAAAGCATACACTAATTTTAAATATTTTCATAAATTAATAATGAAAGTACATGAAAGGGTGAAAGTTTATGAATAGAGAAAGTAAATCATCAGAAGGAAACTGCATAAATGAAATACTATGTGTCATCTTAGTGTTACAAGAAAATGCATGTCCAGACAATTGCTTACAAACTTGCGATAGACCTGTTTTAGGTGGAGGAACAAACTGCTTAATATGTAATACTAGACCAGTAATGCTTTATACTTGTTGTGGAAATGGTACTCCATGGAGTATGCCAATCACTAAAGATTCAACAGCTACTTGCACAGGATCTTCAGCTACATGTTCTAATGTATTTAGAGTAGAAAAAATCGAAGGAAACTGTTGTACATTCAGAGTTCTTGCTGACAATACTGATGAAACTAGTGTTTATCCATATGTTGCTACAAATGTATTCTTTACAATGGATTGCGATTGCTTATGTTGTATTAGATGTCTATCAGATACGTATGTAGATTGTCTTTGTTAATTAAAGAAAAATAAAAAAGCACTTCGTGTGCTTTTTATTTTGTTGTAGATTGACTTGCGCTTGCAATAGATGCTAATGAATTTTGGATATAATTAGAATATTGTTTCTTAATTTCATCATCTTGTATTTCCATACCATATTCTTTACGATAATGTTGTAATGCATTAAGTCCAATACTATTCTTATTTTTAGTTATATATCTATCAGCTAAAGTTTCCACAATTTTATCTTTTAAATTATCTAAAGTATCTTTTTCATAAGATTTAACTTTTAATATTACATGATAACCAAGTTCAGTAGTTATAACGCTTGTTGAATATTCACCATCTTTAAGTTTTTTAGCAGAATTTAATAATTCGTCATATTTACTATCTAAATCACCAAGATTAATTTTACCTAAAGATCCACCTTTATCTTTTGTAGAATCATCTTTAGAATATTCTTTAGCAAGTTTAGTAAATGCCTCAGTAATATCTTCTTTATTCTTTTTAGCAGTATTTAATTTTTCAATTATTTCATTAACAGTTTTTTTAGCTGCTTCTTCTGCTTTTTTCTTTTCATCATCTTTAGCTCCATCTTTTACATCTGCAGTAATTAAAATATGATTAATTTCCATATCACCGATTGCTTCATCATCATAATATGCTTTAATTTCTTTATCAGTAATTTTTGTTTTAGCATATTCTTCAATTGCATGACTTTGTAGATTAGCTAAATATAAATAGTTTTGATAAGCATCAATTGTTTGATAATTTGTTTGGCTTTGTAATGCTTCTAAGAATTTATCTTTACCACCATATTGTTCAATAAATGCATCTATATAAGCTTGAGCATTTTTTGAAGCAGTATCTTTATAATCTTTAAATTCAGTTTCACAAATATAAGTGTCAATCATAGTAATTAGGGTATTAAGTCCCATGTCATCTTTTAATTTACTATAAAAATCATCTACACTGATTTTATCACCATTTTTAAAACTTACGATGGCATCCTTTCCATTGTCTAACTTAGGTACTTTGCCACAACCACTAGCAAGTAACATTATTGCACATAACGCAACTAATTTTTTCTTCATAATTTATCTCTCCTTACCTAGGTATTATAACAATTATTTTTTTAATTTACAATGATTTTAAGTATTTTTTGCCCTCACACAATAAAAAATATACCATAAAATACTAGTGAAAAGACAAAATAAAGGAGGAAAGTTTTATGAATCACTGTGGAAATGGCCTTGGAGCTGCTATAATTTTAGTACTATTCATTCTTTTAATCATCATAGTAGGGGCTTTCATTTAAATTTTTAAATATATAAGGAGGTTAAACAATGAGTTGTTGTAAAAAAGATTGCGACTATACCGGAGGAAACAATTTTACAGCTAGCTATGCATTTATAGTTTTAATACTATTTATCTTACTTGCTATAATCTGGGGTGGAGCATTCTATTAAAAGAGGGAAACCTCTTTTTTTGTAAAAAAATTTATGCTATAATCATTAATATGAAGGTGATTGCGATGAAAAATAAATACAATATGACAAAAGAAGATAATATCTTTTTTGCTAAACGCAAATTAATAGACAATTTATATAAAAGTGCAAATTTAGAAGGTATTGCTGTTACTTTTGCGGATACTGTAGCATTTGTAAATAATGTAAACACCGGTAATATTTCTATTAATGATATGCTTAAATTAAAAGGATTAAAAGATGCTTGGGAATTTGTTCTTGATACCATTGATGAAGAGCTTACAATTAATTATATAAAGAAAATTCATTTTGAAATATGTAAAGGTCAAGGTGTTGAACCACTTGGTGAATTTAGAGATAAAGGCGTTGGTATAACAGGAACCTCTTATAGACCAAAATTACCTAGCGAATGCAATTATGATGCTGAACTAAACAATATTATGAATATAGATAATGATTTAGATAGATGTATAACATTGTTTTTGTGGATACAAAAAAGTCAAATGTTTCTAGATGGAAATAAAAGAGTGGCAAATTTAGTAGCTAATAAAGAAATGATTAGAAATGGCATGGGTATTATAGCGGTTCCAGTTGAAAAGATCGGTGAATACTTTACCGAATTAATAAAATTTTATGAAACAAATGATTATACTAACATCAAAAAATGGATATACGAAAATTGCGTCGATGGAGTAGATTAAAATGAGCAAGAAAGAAATGTATGCAGTAGAAAGTGAAATTGAAGTAGCTTTTGCAAGACTTATTGGCCCATTAGCAATAATGAATGAACTAGAAACTTATAAAAATATTCATGAAGAACTTTTAGATTTATTTCATGTTATTGTTAAATGGGGAACAAGGTTTCAAATTGAAAAAAATTTGGATTTTATAACACCAAATGAAATAATTGAGATTTATAATAGAATGGATAAAATAAAAGAAGACTATTTATATGATAATACACCTGGAAATGAACTTAGTGATGAAATAGTTATATGGATGTATGAAATTATGAAATTAAGAAAAAAGCTGATAGAAATGAAAGAAAAAAGTCTATGAGCAATAAAAAAGAAGTAAAAGTTACTAATTATAATAACAGAATATGAAAATAAATCGTATACTGCAATTACAAAAATAGATGGTAAAAAAGAAACATCTTCTGGTTCGTGCTATCTAACTACTGCATGTATGAAACATTTTAATGTTGAATTTGATGATAATTGTTACGAGTTACAAGTTTTAAGGTGGTTTAAAGATAATTTTGTTTATATAGAAGATGTTAACCATTACTATAAAACAGCACCAACTATAGCTGATGGAATTAATAAATCTGCTGACTATGAAAATATTTATTTAGATATTTACCAAAATAGAACTTGGACAATATAAAGTTGCATATGAAACAAATAAAAATAGTGTTATGTCACTAGAAGAACACTATGCAAAACCAGAATTAGGTATGCGATTAGTTAAATGTCTAAAGCTAAAGCGTTAATTAGTTTTATGAAAATTCGTAAAAATTGTGTTGAAAAAAGCTATTTATAAATTGAATTGTATTGATATTTATATAAATTTTGTGTATAATAAAAATGTAAGGTTACCCAAAAGTGGGTAATGCCTACAAATTTGTTTTGACACTACACCGATACGGTTAGTGTCTTTTTCCTATATTAATTTTAAAATAATAACTAATAATAAGATTATAATTACTAAAAGAGTTTCGTTGTATTTCTCTTCTTTCATAACTGCCACCTTGCTCTTTCTCCCTCTGATTAAAAATAACCCGGTTTAGAGATCAACCAAAATGAAAGTAGGCACTACCGCTTCATGGGTAACGATATGCTATTATATATACATTTTTTAAGTTGTAAATAAATTTGACAAAACATATCATATATCGACATGTAAACGTGTAACTTTTTATAAAAGACATTAAAAATAATCATCTATATATCTTTTTCTTTCGGCCATTTTGTAATATAATGTTGTTAAGAAATGAGGTTAATATGTTAAAATTAGAAAATGTTAGAAAAACATATGGAAGCTTAGTAGCGGTAGATGACTTATCTTTTACTGTTAAAGATGGAGAAATCTTTGGTCTACTTGGTGAAAATGGTGCAGGTAAAACTACAACATTTAGAATGATAATGGGATTACTCGAACCAGATAAAGGTAATATCACTTTAAACGGAAAGAAAATTGATTACAATGAAACTGATAAAATTGGTTTTGTTACTGAAGAAAGAAGTCTGCTTACTAAACTAACTGTCAAAGAAATGATTGAATATTATGGTGTTTTAAAAGGCATGGATGAAAAAGACATTGATAAAAAGTTAGATTATTGGTTAGAAAAATTCGAAATAAAAGATTATAAATTTAAAAAGATAAAAGAACTATCTAAAGGAAATCAACAAAAAATTCAATTTATATCTGCAGTTATAAATGACCCAAAACTACTTATATTAGATGAACCATTTACTGGACTTGATCCTATAAATGTTGGTTTATTAAAAAAAGCTGTCAAAGAACTACAAAAAAAGGGATGTTCAATTATATTTTCATCACATCAAATGGAATATATCGAAGATTTTTGTGAACAATTAATTATTTTAGTTCACGGTAAAGCTATCTTAAATGGAAGCCTTGATGAAATAAAAGAAAATTATGCAAAGAAAAATATTTTAATAAAGGGAGAAAACATCAAAGTAAGTGATATTACTAAAATAAAAGGTGTAACAAGTATTGATAAAAAAGCAAATGAAATAGTGGTTCATATTGAAAATATCGATATTGCTCCAAAAGTATTTGATTGTATAAAAAATACAAATATTACTAAATATGTTGTAGCAGATGCTCCATTAAATGAAATATTTATCCATTATGTCGGAGGTAAAAATGAATAAGAAATTTTGGTATTTAACTCGTGTTAGCTTAAAGAAAAAGATTGGTTCAAAATGGTTTTTAGTAACTAATATAATTTTAGCTCTAGCAGTTATTGGCATCATTAATATAAATTCTATAATTAAATTTTTCGGCGGAGATTTTTCTGATAACTTAACAGTTTATGTAATAGATAATTCAAATACATATAATTATTTTGAAGCAACTCTAAATTCTTTAGATGAAGATAATTTAATAAAGATTGAACAAACCTCAAAAACAAAAGATGAATTAGAAAAAAATCTAAAAGATTCTGAAATAGTGGTCGTTTTAAACGAAAATGAAAAAGAATATTTAACTAGTGAAATAATTAGTAATAAAACAATAGATAATGGAATATATCAAGAAATAACTAGTGCCATAAATGCATCAAAAGCTACCATAGGTATGATTAAGTCTAATGTAAATCCTGAAATACTGGCAAATATTTCTGCTCCAGCTAAAGTAGAAAGAACAATTCTTAGTGATAATGCTAGTATCGATGAAAATATGAATATTGTTATGACTAGTGTTTTTCCAACTGTTATATTACCATTCTTTATGCTAGTGGTATTCTTAGTTCAAATGGTCGGTGGAGAAATCTGTGAAGAAAAAACGACTAGAAGTATGGAAATTATAATATCAAATGTTAGTCCTAAAATGCATTTATTTTCCAAAGTTTTAGCAAGTAATATATTTGTTATTATTCAAGGATTACTATTAATAATTTTTTCAGGTATTGGTTTATTTATAAATAAATTATTAACAGGAACATCTCCACTAAGTTTTATAAGTGGTATTGCAGGAAACATAGATTTATCAATTCTAACTGATAAATTATTAATTCTTATACCAACAACTTTAATATTAATGCTTTTATCATTCTTTGCTTATTCTGTATTATCTGGAATACTTGCATCAATGACAGTAAATATTGAAGACTTTAATCAATTACAATCACCTGTAATGCTAATCTCAGTAGTGGGTTATTATTTATCAATTACTGCATCAATGTTTAGTGGGTCAACTTTAATACATGTATTATCCTACATCCCATTCTTATCAGCATTCTTAACACCAACATTATATATAATCGGAGAAATATCAGTATTTGAAATATTTATATCAATAATTATAATGGTTTTATTTATCTACGTTCTTCTTAAAAAAGGATTAAAAGTATATAAAAATGGTATCTTAAACTATTCAACTGATAAGGTATGGAACAGAGTATTTAAATCAATGAAGAACTAAGGACTGAAAAGTCCTTTTTTATTGTACTCTTTTATATGTTTTGATAAAATTATTTTAAGAATGTGGTGGTTTTATGTATTCAGAAAAATTCCTTTTCAAGATGGTAATGGAAGGGTAGGAAGAATAATAATCTTTAGGGAATGTCTAGTAAATGACATAATGCCATTTTATATTGAAGAAAGAAATAAACCTTTTTATATAAGAGGAATAAAAGAGTATCAAACAAACAATGAAAAAGGTTATTTAATCGATACATGTTTAAATAGTCAAGAAAATTTCAAAAAGTTAGCTAAGTACTTTTTAGAAGATTAATTAAAGTTTAGGAATAATAACTTGACAATAGAAAATATTCTGATAATATAATTTATATGGAGGTTTACAATGAATGAATATTTAAGTCAAATTAGCGATAATTATGGAATAGTTAGTGATGAATTTGGTGAAATTAAAGTTGTTACAAAAAGTGAAACCAATTGCAAATTTCAAGATATTTTGTTAAAAGAAAATGAGTTAGAAAATTTAAATCAAGAATTGATAACTGCTAAAAGTGAATTAACTGAAAATAAAGCAAATACAATATTTGGTGAACTTGGTAATCTAGTAATTATTGGTGGTGGAATTTTTTTGAGTATAGAATTATTTCCTGTGGTTTCAACACAATCATTGATTTATATGTTAATAGGAACGTACGCTATTATTGAGTCAATTAGTATTGCCCTGTATGGTACTAGAATTGGCAGATATAAGAAAAATAAAAAATTAAAATCAAGTATAGAGTCTTTAGAGAAAAATAGTGTGCAATTAGAGGCTGAATTAAAAAATTTAAAAGAAAAAGCAAAATATAGAGTTGAATCAGATACAAAGGATTATTGTGCCCAATATGGCTCAACTAAAAATGCAAGTGAAGTTTTAAATGAAGATTTAGGCAAAGTGCAAGTGTTAAAATTAACAAGAAAATATCCAATGAAATAAAACATATCAAAAAAACTATATAATAATTTAAAAAGATTATTTTTAGATAACGAAAAATCTAAACTTTTTTCTTAAATTGTGGTTAAAATCAACTTTAAAGTTGATTTTTTTTCATTTTTCTTGTTATAATGGTCTAGGAAGTGATAAGGAATATGGCAAATTATGATGAGTCATCGATTAAAATTCTTGAAGGTCTAGAAGCAGTTCGAAAAAGACCAGGGATGTATATTGGATCAACTGATAAAAGAGGTATGCATCATTTAGTCTGGGAAATTGTAGATAATGCAATAGATGAAGTAATAAATGGATATGGTAATTATATTAAAGTAATTATAAATAAAGACAAAAGTATAACAGTCGCGGATAATGGCCGTGGAGTTCCAATTGGTATGCATGCATCAGGAAAAAGTACACCGGAAGTAATTTATACAATTTTACATGCTGGTGGAAAATTTAGTGAATCAGGTTATAAAGTTTCCGGAGGCCTTCATGGTGTTGGTGCTAGTGTAGTTAATGCCTTATCAAAAGAAATGCAAGTAGTTATTTATCGTGATGGTCTTATTTCTTCAATTGAATTTGAAAATGGAGGACATGTTAAAACTCCACTTCATACCGTAGGTAAAAGTAATAAAACCGGAACAATTGTTAAATTTTTGCCGGATGATACAATATTTAAAAATTGTAATTTTTCATATACAACAATTTGTGAAAGAATGCAAGAGTCAGCCTTTTTACTAAGTGGACTAACTATCGAGGTTATCGATGAAGAAGACGGACATCAAGCAAAATTTCATTATGAAAATGGTTTAACTAGTTTTATTGAATACATGAATGAGGGTAAAAACACTTTACACAAAGTTATAAATTTTGGTAATACAAAAAGTAAAATCGAAGTTAATGTAGCAATGCAATATACAGATACCTACAATGAAAACATTTTATCATTTGTAAATAATGTTAAAACTTCTGATGGTGGAACTCATGAAGTTGGTTTTAAAACTGGTATTACTAAAGCCTTTAATGATTATGCTAAAAATAATAATATCTTTAAAGCTAAAGATGGTACCCTTGATGGTTCAGATGTTCGTGAAGGCTTATCAGCAGTTATAAGTTTAAAAATACCAGAAGAATTATTACAATTTGAAGGTCAAACTAAAGGAAAATTAGGTACGCCAGAAGCAAGAAGTGTAACAGAAAGTATTACTTATGAATCTTTAAAATTTTTCCTAGAAGAAAATAAAGAAGTAGCATCAACAATTTTAGAAAAAGCTATGAAAAGTAAAGTAGCACGTGAAGCTGCCAGAAAAGCCAGAGAAGATGCTAGAAATGGAAAAAATAAAAGTAAAATTGAAAAAAATTTATCAATGAAACTTGCTCCGGCTCAAAGTAAGAATCCTAAAATAAATGAGTTATTTATCGTCGAAGGAGATTCTGCTGGTGGTTCTGCGAAAAGTGGAAGAGATAGAAAATTCCAAGCGATATTACCATTAAAAGGTAAGGTTATAAATAGTGAAAAAGCATCTTTAGATGAACTTATAAAAAATGAAGAAATTAATACATTAATTCATACTATCGGTGCAGGTATTGGTCAAGAATTTGATGCTACAGAATCTAATTATGATAAAGTAATAATTATGACTGATGCCGATGTTGATGGAGCCCATATTCAAATACTTTTACTTACATTCTTTTATAGATACATGCGTGGTTTAATTGAAAATGGTAAACTTTATATTGCCATGCCACCATTATATAAACTTGATTATGGCAAAAAAAGATTCTATGCTTATAGTGATGATGAATTAAATGAAATAAAACTAAATAATACAGGAAAATATAGTATTCAAAGATACAAAGGTTTAGGGGAAATGAATCCTGACCAACTTTGGGAAACAACAATGGATCCTGAAACAAGAAGTTTGATTAGAGTAAGAATTACTGATGCAGCCCTAGCAGAAAAACGTGTTCAAGTTCTAATGGGGGATAAGGTAGAACCTCGTAAGGAATGGATAAATGAAAATGTTGAGTTTACACTCGAAGATAGTTATAGGGCTGAGTAAGGAGGTTTAAATGGATATAGTTAAAAAAATTGAAGATTATAGCTTAGAAGAAATAATGTCTTTACGATTCGCAGCTTATGCCAAAGAAATTATTCAAGATAGAGCTATACCTGATGTCAGAGATGGTTTAAAACCAGTTCAAAGAAGAATTTTATACGCTATGTATAAAGCGGGAAATACTGCCGAAAAAGGCTATATAAAGTGTGCTGCCACGGTTGGTGATGTGCTAGGTAAATTTCATCCTCATGGGGATTCATCAGTTTATGATGCAATGGTTAGAATGAGCCAATGGTGGAAACAAAATCATATTCTCGTAGATATCCATGGGAATAATGGTTCAATGGATGGTGATGGACCTGCAGCATACCGTTATACTGAAGCAAGGTTAGCTAAAATAAGTGGCGAACTTTTAAAAGATTTAGATAAATCAACAGTTTCATGGGCTCCAAACTTTGACGATAGATTTCTAGAACCAACTGTATTACCTGCCAAATTTCCTAATTTACTTGTAAATGGAACAAGTGGTATTTCAGCTGGATACGCAACAAATATTCCACCACATAACTTAGGTGAAATAATTGATGCCACAATCAAAAGAATTGATTCACCAAATTGTTATTTAGAGACAATTTTAGAAATAGTAAAAGGACCAGATTTTCCAACCGGTGGTATAGCATTCGGAAAAGAAGGAATAATTGATGCTTTTAAAACAGGTCGAGGCAGAATAATTGTTCAAGCTAAATATGAATTTGTTAAAGAAAAAGGCAAAGAACAAATAATTATTACGGAAATACCTTTTGAAGTTAATAAGCAAGCTTGCGTTGCTAAAATCGAAGGTCTTAGAATAGATAAAAAGGTTGAAGGAATATCTGAGGTCCGTGATGAAACAGACAGAACAGGTATAAGAATTGCTATAGATTTAAAAGCTAATGCCAACAAAGATGTAATAATGAAATATTTACTTAAAAATACTGATTTACAAATATCTTATAACTACAACTGCGTAGCAATTGTAAATAGAACCCCCAAAACTTTAGGAATTTTAGAAATATTAGATGCTTACATAGCCCACAAACGCGAAGTTATAACCAAAAGAACTGAATTTGATCTAGCGTATTACACAAAAAATTATAATATTGCAACAGGTCTTATAAAGGCAATCTCAATTCTTGATGAAGTAATAGCATTAATACGTGCCAGTAAAAATAAAAGTGATGCCAAAGTTAATTTAGTTAATAAATATAAATTTACCGAAGAACAAGCTGAAGCAATTGTAACATTACAACTTTATAGATTAACAAATACGGATATTGTAGTTCTAGAAGAAGAATGTGAAAAACTAAAAAATTTAATCGAGGAATGCAATAAAATATTAAATAATGAAACAGAACTAAAAAATGTTATGAAATCAGAACTAAGAGAAATTAAGAAAAATTATGCTGTTCCTCGCAAAACTGAGATCAGAGATGAAATTGTTGATATAAAAGTAGATGCTAAAGAAATGATTCCAGATGAAAAAGTCATCGTGGTAGTAACAAATGAAGGTTATGTAAAAAGAGTAAGTCAAAAGAGTTTCAAAACATCAGAAGAAGAAACAACACTAAAACCTGGAGATTTTGTAACAGGTAGATTCTTAGCATCAACTAAAGACTCATTATTGTTATTTACCAATTTAGGAAATTATTTATTTGTTCCAATTCATATAATTCCTGAAACAAAATGGAAAGATTTAGGAAAACATATAAGTAATACCATTATGATTAAAGAACAAGAAAAAATAATTGCTAGTCTAGTATTAAAAGATAAAAATAAAAATGTAACTTTATTTACTAAGAGTGGCTTGACAAAACAAGTTCCATTAAAGGATTTTGAAGTAACAAGATATTCAAAACCAATGACAGCAATCAAATTAAAAGAAAATGATGAATTAATCAATGCTGATATTTCTAAAGAAGAAGTGTTATTTGTAACAAGTAATGGTCTATGTCTAAGATTTAATACAAATGAAATTCCTATCGTAGGTTTAAAAGCAAGTGGTGTAAAAGGTATAAATTTAAAAGATGACTACTGTATTTATGCAAGTCCAATAAAAAATGAAGAATATTTAAATATTTATACAAATTATAAGACTATTAAAAGATTAAAATTATCAGATATAATACCAATATCTCGAGCTAAAAAAGGTAACATGTTATTTAAAAAAGCTAAAACAAAAGATTATAAAATTTTATTTGCTTATCTAACTGAAACAAAAGATATTAACCTTTATAAAATAGATACTGATATCTTTGAACTTAAAAATAGTGATATTCCAATCATGGATATTGCATCAACTGGAAGCCAAGTTAAATTTAATTATGATTTATTTGCATTAAAAAAAGAATTAGTTGATTTAACTAAAACGTCTTTTGAAGCCCCAAAAGACGTTGAAGAGATAAAACCACCAAAAAAAGAAGAACAATTATCATTTGATTCTTTTATAGATGAATTTAAAATATAATATTAAACTCTCAAATCATTAACGATCTGAGAGTTTATTATATTAAAATGTTATTTGATACATATAAAAACTTTAAATATATGTAGACAATTATATTTAATAAATGTTAAAATAATAACTGTTAAGTTAAGATATAAAAAGGAGTAACAACATATGAAAAATAAAAAAACAATAATAACAAATATAATAACAGCTATCGGATTATTCGCATTAGTAATTGGCTCAACATATGCATATTTTGCTGCTCAAACTGGAGAAGGAAAATCAACAGATATAAAAATTAGTGCCAATACGGTTGATACATTTACATTTGAGACGGGTTCTGCAATTAATATAAATATTGATCAAGAAAATTTTGCAGATGGAAAGGGTAATCAAAGTAATATAACCTATGCCAAGGCGATGTTAACTGCAAATGATAAAACTAATAGTGCAACAGAACACTATAATTTATATTTAAATATATCAGATAATAATTTTAGCTACACAGCAAACTCAACATATCCTGAAATAATACTAACAATAAAAGATGCAAGTAATAATGAAATAACCAGTATCTCGGGACTTGAATATAAAACAGTAACTGATGGTAAAGGTGTATCAATATCTGGTTTTGATATTACAACTAAAACTGGATTAATAACACTTTTGAGTAACAAAGAGATTACAACCACAAGTACAAAAATAGAAGAATGGAATATAACAACAACATTCATAAATTACAATACTGATCAAAGTAAGAATGCCGGCAAATCTTTTTCAGGACAAATATTAATATCAAAAGATTCATTTAATGATTATACTCCGAATACAATCAACACTTTAAATGCTATAAAAAATGGGAACGATTTAACAGTGAATTTAGATGTAGAGAAAGGAAGTAATGAAATAGATAAATACTATTATGCAATTGAAGAAAAAAATAATATATCGATGATCGATAATAAAAATAATATCCAAAGATTAAATAATAGATTAGCAACTAATACGTTGACATATATAGAAAGTAATTCAAGTTCATACACATTTACAAATCTTAGTGCTTCAAAGGATTATAAGGTGTTAGCATATGCAATAGATAAGAACAAAATTAAAAGTAATACATATGAATTTAATTACTACTCAGATGCATATATATACCCAATTATCAATAAAGTTGAAACAAGCACAACATCAAGTTCAATAACAGCGACAATAACAGCCACAAAAGGAACAAATAATATATCAAAATACTATTATTCAATTGATGGAGGAAACTCTTTTGTTGAGTCAGACAGTAACTTATATACGTTTTCTGGATTACAAATTGGCACTTATAAAATAATTGTAAAAATAATGGATAGCAATGGCAAATATTCAAATATCTATGTTAAAAGTGCTATTACTAGTGATAAAATAATGTTTACGTTTGAGGGAACAAAATATCAAGCAAAAAGTGGCATGACTTTAAGTGAATGGATAAAGAGCGACTATAACACATGGGGATATGATGTAACAAGTAGCACTTTACTTTCGAAAATAATAATTAACGGTGATAATTTTAATATATACCCCACTGATTGGCCTTTAACTACTTATACTAATGGAACAATTGTAAAACCATTTGTTGAAAGTAATTTTAAAGATTTAACTAATTATCAGAATATTACAGATGAAGCATTAATAAAAATAAAATCTATTTATAAAGGTAATCTTTCTAAGTTTAGCGATTATAAAGATATAACTAATACAACTATAAAAAATAACAGAAAACTTGTGGTTGAATACTTAGAAGAAAAGGTGGTTTTATACATGCCATATATATTTAAAGTTACAGATTCTTCTAAAATAAAGGCAAATTCAAATGAAAAATATTCGTTTGAATTAAGTGCTAGAGAAATAACTGATGATTTGAGTGGCATAATGCTATTAACCTATAACATAAAAACGGATTTATTTGATGTTGTTGAGCCAATTCTTGTAGATAAAGGAAATAAAACCATACAAGCTGAATTACCTGATAATACAATTTTTGCTATTGTAAATGATAGTTATTAAAAATATATTGCTACTATTGTAATAACTATTTAATTTGGTAATATATAAATTGTTTGTCTATCATAAACTTATATAGGTGATTATTATGAAACAAGAAGAGTTTAAAAATTTTGTAAGAACAAAACCAGAACTAATAAAATATGTTCAAAACGGTAAAATGACTTGGCAAAAATTTTATGAATTATATGATTTATATGGAACAGATGAATCTGTTTGGAACAAATATATTCTGGATGATCGAAGTGGGGTAGAAGATAGCATTTCTAAAATAACAAATATGGTTAAAAATGTTAATGTAGACTCTATTAAAAGTCATATCAATACAGCTCAAAAAGCTATTGATTTTGTCTCAGATTTAACCAAGAAAAATCCTACCCCTAATATCACAGAGAATTTAGCTAAAGGACCAGTTTCTCCACGTCCTTTAAATAAATTTTTCGAGGATTAAAATGAAATTACAAACTCAAATGTTGTTTAGACAAAATCCAAAAGAATATGAACTTCTGAAACAAAATTCTTATTATTTTAAATATCTAAATCGTGGTACATTAGATTTTAAAATGTTTACAACAAACATGAAAGAGAAATATAAAGAAAGAACTACAGATAAATTAGAAAGTATCGTAGACAACATAGATTTAATAAGTTCAGTTTTAAATGTATTAAAATAAACAAAACTATACATAATTAAAGTATAAATTGCATTTTATAAAAGAATTTTTTTTGTTAAATTATTGACTAAAGTAATTATTTATAGTATTATTTAAAAGTAGAGAGGAGTCTATAAAGAATGAAAAAAAATGTAAGCGGTTTTACTTTAATCGAATTACTAGCAGTTATCGTAGTATTAGCTATTGTAATCTTAATGGCATCTATGGCAATTATTCCAAGAATGAATGAAGCAAGAAAACAAGTATTTGCTATGGAGGCAAATGAAGCAATCAATGCTGCATCATCTTACTTTATGAATGGAGAAGTAACAGGAACAGGAGCATCATTCCCAGTAACAGAAGGTGGCGCTAAATGTGTAACTATAGCAGAATTAGTAGCTAGCGGAGATTTTAAAGGAAAAGAAAACTATGCAGGAAGTATTAAAGTTGAAAAACATGGTAATAGTTATTTATATACTATATCTATGAATAATGGAAAACTAGCAATTGAAAATGCTGGTGTTACCGGTAAAGACAGTGAAAGAAAGTCTGTAGATATTGCAGCATCTGATGTACACGATTATAATAGTAGTAAATTTAGTCAACCAACTTGTCCAACAACTACTAATCCATAAAAACTTCCAATCGGAAGTTTTTTCTTTTCTATAAATAGATAAAGTGATATAATTAAATTGGTGATTATTTTGAAGTTTTTTTTAAGGTTTGGGAACATGCTAGTTTTATTTTTAATATTACTTCTTGCAATAATAGCTTTTTTTAAAACAGATGTAAAAGATAAGTTTATAAAACCTAAATATGAAGATGTTATAAAAAGTGATATAGATTATGATTCGGATGGTTTAGATGATTATACAGATATATTAAACGGTGCTAAAGATTTTATAAGCAAAAAGCCAAAATATAAAAGTAAATATTATGATGGAGGATATCCTACAGATGAATATAGAGTATGTACAGATATAATCTGGTATGCGCTAAAGAATGCCGGATATGATTTTAAAACATTAATAGATGAAGATATTAAAAATAATAAAGATGAATATGATGAAGATGTCGGAGATACAAATATAGATTTTCGAAGAGTTAGAAATATAAAAGTTTATTTAGACAGAAATGCTTTAAAATTAGCAAATGATTCTGATTTTAATCCAGGTGATATTGTAGTATATAAAAAACATATTGCCATAGTTAGTGATAAGGTAAATAGTAAGAATGAAAATTATATATTACATCAACATATGTATCAAGCATATGAGTATGATGGGTTATTTAAAAATGAAATTTTAGGACATTATAGATGGAGGTTAAATGATGGAAAGAAATAGCAGAAAAGAAAAATTAGTAAAACAATTATTAAATAGGGATTTTGATGTAACAGATGAAGATGAATTAATTGAAATGTTACTTGACAATCCTACAGCGATTGATTCTGATAAAGAAGAAGATGAAAGAAGAACAATGGGGGATAAATTAGCAGATAAAGTAACTGAAATAGCAGGCTCATGGGGCTTTATTGTTGGCTTTTGTATTTTTCTTATCATATGGATGTTTATAAATACTATTATGATAGTTAAATTTGATGAATATCCATTTATTTTACTTAATCTAATATTATCGTGTATTGCAGCATTACAAGCCCCAATTATTATGATGAGTCAAAATAGAGCAGCTAAAAAGGATAGTTTAAGAAGCTTAAATGACTATAAAACAGATTTAAAAAGCGAACTTATTTTGGAAGTGTTACACGAACAAATGAAAGATTTACAAGCAAATCAAAAGAAAATATTAAAACTTCTTGAAGAAAACGATGTAAAATAGACAAATTTATGAAACATTTTATTATTGTTATGGTATAATGTTAAAAGTGATGTAAAATGAAAATAAAAAAACAAGTTGAGTTTAACAATGTAATAAATGATATTTTAAAAAATGATGAAGTAATATCCCTAAGACATGAATATCATCATGGGATATCCAGGTTAGATCATTCTTTAAGTGTTGCCAAATTAACATATAATATATGTAAATTATTTAAAATAAAAACAATTAAAGAAACTACAAGAGCGGCACTTTTACATGATTTTTTTCATAGTTTTGAAGAATCTAGTTTTAAAGGACATCCAAAAACAGCATTAAAAAATGCAAAAAGAGTATTTAATATAAATAAAATGCAAGAAGATATAATATATAATCATATGTTTCCTGCAACATTAAGAATACCAAAATACAAAGAAACATGGATAGTTTCAATATCGGATAAATTAATAGCCATTAAAGAGTGCACCAAATATAAAATTCCAATGAAAATTGGAGCGACATTCTTATTTTTCTTTAATTTTATGATTATTCAAAGATAATTTGCTAAAAAAGATAGATTAATCTATCTTTTTTTTGTATAATTATTCCATAAGGAAGTGATAACATGTTAAAAGAATTTAAAAAGTTTATAGCTAAAGGAAATGTTTTAGATTTAGCAGTTGGAGTTATAGTTGGGGGAGCATTCTCATCAATTGTAACAAGTTTAGTAAATAATATTTTTACACCAATTATTGGTTTGATTGTCGGAGGTGTTGATTTTTCAAGTCTTTCAATAACATTTAGAGATACAAAAATTATGTATGGAGCTTTTATACAAAGTGTAATTGATTTTTTAATCGTAGCATTTTGTTTGTTTATTGTAGTAAAAACTGTTAATAAAGTTACACATAAAGAGGAAGAAAAAACAGCAAAACCTGTTAAGAGTGAAGAATTAAAAACTCTAGAAGAAATAAGGGACTTATTAAAAAATGATATACAAAGCAAGTAATGGACAAGAACTAGAAGTTGTTTTAATTAGAAAAAATAATAAAAATATATATTTTAGAGTAAAAGATGACTTGAAAATTCATGTTACATGTCCTATATATTTAGGTAAAGAAAACATTTTAAAAATGATAGAAAAAAATGAAGAAAGCATTTTAAAAATGTATGAACATGCATATGAAAATTCCAAAGATAATGAATTATTTTTATATTTAGGAAAGAAATACTTTATTGAAATAAAAGAATCAGAAATGGGAATAAGATTTGAGGGCGATACTGTTTATACTCCATCAATGAAAGCTTTAGAATTATTTTATAAAAGTGAGGTTCAAAGGGTTTTTACATCTGAAGTTGAAATAGCTAAAAAATGTTTTTCTAATCTACCAGAATTCACATTGAAGTTTAGAAGTATGTTAACTAGATGGGGAGTATGCAATCCAAGTAAAAAAACAGTTACTTTAAATACTGAGTTGTTAAAAAAAGATATTGAATTATTAGACTATGTTATAATTCATGAGCTATGTCATTTTTTTGAAGCAAATCATAGCAAGAACTTTTGGTATCTCGTGGGACTTGCATACCCGAATTATAAAGAAGCAAGAAAGAGGTTAAAAGGATGAAAATAACAAGTATGCATAATGATTTAGTCAAATTTTGGGTTTCCCTAAAAAATAAAAAAGTAAGAGATAAAGAAAGAAAATTTATTGTCGAAGGAGATCATTTAATTGATGAAGCAAAAAAAAATAATTTAATTGAGTATGTAATTAGTTGTGTTGATGAAAATGCTGAGTACTTTGTAACCAAAGAAATAATGGAAAAAATAAGCAATCAACAATCAATAAGTTATAATGTTGCAGTAGTTAATTTCATTCCTGAAGATGCCATAAATGGTAATATTTTGATTTTAGATAATTTACAAGATCCAGGAAATTTAGGTACAATTATAAGAAGTGCTACAGCATTTAATATAAATACAATCATTTTAAGTGATGATTCAGTTGACCTTTATAATCCGAAAGTAGTTCGAGCTACTGAAGGAATGATATTTAATTTAAATATTATAAGAAGAGATTTAAGCGAAATAATACCGGTATTAAAAAATCTAGGATATAAATTAATAGGGACAGATGTAAAAAAGGGAATGGATGTAAGAAATATTAGAAAAGAAAATGTTGCTATCGTAATTGGTAATGAAGGTAGTGGCATGAAAAATGAAACTAAGAATATGTGTGATGAATTTATAAATATTAAAATGATGGATACTTGTGAATCTTTAAATGCTGGAGTTGCTGCAAGTATAATAATGTATGAGGTATACCATGAATGAAATGATTTATATAGGAAAAACTGTTAGTACTTTTGGAATAAAGGGAGAATTAAAAGTAATAAGTGATTTTGAATATTGTGATAGAGCATATCAAGTAAATAAAAAAATATTAATAAATAATATTGAACATGTAATAAGTGGTATTCGATATCATAAAAACTATGTTTTACTTAAAATAGATAATTTAAATAATATAAATGATATTTTAAAATATGTGGGATTTAATATTTATATAAAAAGAATAGATTTAGGTTTAAAAGAATCTGAATACCTTTATAAAGATTTAATAAATAGTGAAGTAATAGATGACGATAATACTAAATTAGGTAAAATAATTGAAGTATTAAATGGTAATAATGTTTTAATAAAAGTAAAAGGAAGTAAAGAATTTTTAATTCCATTAATTGATAACTATATAAGTAAATTTGATTTAAATAAAAAAATATTATATACTAAAAATGCTAAAGAATTAATTTTTTAAGGAGGTATATATGAAAATAGATATATTGACACTTTTTCCGGAAATGTTTGATGGTTTTATAAATACATCTATTATAAAAAGAGCTATAGAAAAAGGTTTATTAGAAGTTAACTTAATTAATTTTAGAGACTATTCTCCTTTAAATAATAAGCAAGTAGATGATACTCCTTATGGCGGTGGATCTGGCATGATTTTAAGATGTGAGCCAATATTTGAATGCTTAGATAGTATTAATACTAAAGATGCTTATATTATAATGCTTAGCCCTGAAGGGACAAAATATAAACAAAGTGTTGCTAAAAGATTATTAGAACATAAACATTTAATTATTTTATGTGGGCACTATGAAGGATTTGATGAACGAATTAAAACTAGGGTGGATGAAGTTATATCAATTGGAGATTATATTTTAACTGGGGGAGAAATTCCTTCAATGGCTATAACAGATTCTATTGCGAGACTTATTCCTGGAGTCATCACAAGTAAAAGTCTAGAAGATGAATCATTTAATTCATCATTCCTTGATTATCCTACTTACACAAAACCATCTGTATATCGAGGTCTAGAAGTTCCTAAAGTTTTACTATCTGGTAATCATAAAAATATTGAAGAGTATCGAAATATTTCAAGAATAGAAAAAACTAAAATCTTAAGACCTGATTTAATGGAGGAAGATCATGAGTAGTTATATATTAAAAAATAATAAAGAAGAACATAAAGTTTTATTATATCAAGAAAAAGCAAGTTACACTTTTTCACCTAAAAAAGGATATAATGAAGTAAAAAAAATAACTATTCTTGACCCCAATATGTTAAATACTTTGTGGGAACATAAAATAGATAAAGAATATTCTAAATTATTAAAGCTTATTTATTCATTAGTTTCAAATGATGATACTACTAGCACAGATGTCCTAATAGCTTACACAGAAATAGAAAGAATAAAAGAATATTTGTTAACTTTAAAAAATAAGGGATTAAAAAAAGAATTATTAGATAAATATTTAAAGAAATTATATATTTTAGAATTAGAACTTAAAAAAATTCATGTAATGGAATTAACTGAAGAAATAGGAAAGGGAAGATAATATGAAAAATAAAACAATCTTAACTCTAATATTAGGAAGTGTAATTGCAGTCTTTGCAATACTATACTTTATGTATTTTCGTAGTGTTACGGTTTCTTTTACAGCTAAAATTGGAGCTGGTATAGCACCAATTACAGTTAAAGTTGGAGAAAAAATTACAGAACCTGTAGCGCCGAAAAGCGATGAATATAAATTTTTAGGGTGGTATTTAGATGGTGAAAAATTCGATTTTAATACACCAATTAAAAAGAATATAAATCTTGAAGCAAAGTGGGAAAAAATAGTTGAATAAATTGACAAGCATATGTCAAAGTTAAATATATTATCTTGATTACAACTGGAAATTTTGGTAAAATAAAAAAGAATTGAGGAATGTATGAAAGATAATAAATTAAATATAACAAAAATATCATTAGTAAGTGTGGTGTTATTACTAATATATATTTCTGTTATGGTAGCATTTTAAATTAAACACTTGAGTATAATTTACTAGGGTGTTTTTTTATGCAATTAATTGCCCATCGAGGAATATGGAATAAGAAAGTAAAAGATAATTCTTATGAAGCATTAAAAAGTGGATTATTAAATAATAAATATATAGGAATAGAATGTGACATAAGAACAACTTTAGATAAAAAGTTTATTATTTATCATAATACTTTATATAAAGGTAATTTAGTAAGAAATATAAATTATAAAGATATGAAAGATATAATATTACTTGAAGATTTATTAAAAATAAAAACTGATAAAATTTTACTTTTAGAAATTAAAGAAAGAGAAATTGATAAAAATAAATTATTAAAGTTATTAAATAAATACAAAAGAAATTATTATATAATGTCATTTAATAATAATATAATATTTGAAATAAGAAAGTTAAATAATAAATATAAGTATGGAGTATTAAATTATGTTTTAAATAGCAAATCCGATTATGATTTGGATTTTATATGTTTATTAGATGGAATAGCAAACGATTATATAATAAATAATTTTGAAAAAAAAGGTATTGAAGTAATAATATATGGCACAATTAAAATAAAAAAAGATGTAAAATATATAGTGGATGACTACAAATTGTGAAAATATATTATAAAAATTAATGAATTTAGTGTATAATTGTAATAGGTGGTTGATAATGAAGATTGTTGTATCAGCAGGTGGAACTGGAGGACATATTTATCCAGCTTTAGCTATAATAAAAAAATTTCAAGAATGTGAAAAAGATTTAGAAGTATTATATATAGGTACACATAATAGAATGGAAAAAGATATTGTACCTAAGATAGGAATAAAATATATAGGCTTAGAAATATATGGTTTTAGTAAAACAAATATAGTTCGAGATATAAAAAATATATTTTTAATAAAAAAAGCTATGTATAAATGTCTAGAAATTTTTAATAAGTTTAAGCCAGATATCGTAATTGGTTGTGGAGGATATGTAACTTTTCCAGTTATTAAGGCTGCCAAAAAGTTAGGGATAAAAACATTTATCCATGAACAAAATAGTATTCCTGGAAAATCTAATATACATTTATCGAAATATGCTGATTTAGTAGGCATATCATTTAAGAACAGCCGATCATATTTTGGTAATGCTAAAAAAGTTGTTTATACAGGTAATCCTTGCGGAGAAAATGCTTTAACAATAAAAAAAACATCTAAGGTAAGTTTAGGATTTAAGCCGAGTGATAAACTAATAATCATTGTGGCGGGCTCCCTAGGAAGTGAAACGTTAAATAATAAATTTAAAGCTTACTTAAGCACTATAGATGATGAAAAATATAAAGTTTTATATATAACAGGTAAAAATTATTATGATGATTTTATTAAAGATGCAGATTTTTCTGAAAATGTCAAAGTAGTACCATATTATGACAATTTAGCTAGTATTATGAAAGATGCATATCTTATAATTTCTAGAGCGGGAGCATCTACCATATCAGAAATTTTGGCTTTAAAAATACCAAGCATATTAATACCAAGTCCATATGTTGCTAATAACCATCAATATTATAATGCCTTAGACTTAGCAAATATGAAAGTATCTGAGTTAATTGAAGAAAAAGATTTAAATTCTAATATTATAAAAGTAATGATAAATGAACTAGTGTATAATGATGAATTATATAATGAATTTAAAAATAATTTAGAAAAATTAAATATAAAAGAATCATCAAGTATAATATATGATGAAATAAAGGAAATATTAAAATGAAGTATGAAGAAAATGTTGATTTAAAAAAATTAAATACTTATCGTATTGGTGGTATTGCCAAGTATTTAATTAAGCCAAGTGATATGGAAGAATTAAAAAATACAATTGAAGAATTAATCAAAAAAGATATAAAGTATTATATCCTTGGAGGAGGGTCTAATGTAATATTACCTGATGAAGATTTTGATGGCGCAATAATTAAGTTAGATAAATTAAATACTTTTTTAATTAAAGATTCATGTGTTTTTGCAGGATCTGGTCTTTCATTAAATGAATTTATAAAAAAATGTTTAGATGAAGGATACACAAACTTTACAAACCTTTATGGCATTCCCGGTTCTCTTGGAGGAGCTATTATAGGTAATGCCGGTGCAAATGGAAGTGAAATATTTGATGATTTATGTGCTGTATTAGTTTATGATGAGGGTTTAATCAAGCTTATTAATAAAGAAAATATTAAATATGAGTATCGCAATACTGAATTTAAAAATTCTAATATAATAATAATCGGAGCAATATTTAAATTAATACCTGGTAATAGTGATATATCATGGCAAATAATAAAAGAAAATTTAGAAAAAAGAAAAAATACTCAACCATTAGAATATCCATCTGCAGGCTCAGTATTTAAAAATCCCAAAGGTTTATCTGCGGGTAAATTAATTGAAGAATGTAATTTAAAAGAAAAAACTATCGGTGGTGCAAAAGTAAGTAAGAAACATGCAAATTTTATAATAAATGAAAATAATGCAACAAGTTATGATATAATTACATTAATAAAGAAAATAAAAGAAGAAGTAAAAAAGCAAAAAAATGTAGATTTAGAATTAGAACAAGTAATAGTAAAGTGGTGAAATAATGCAAAAA
>UQVR01000007.1 GCA_900544625.1 uncultured Mycoplasmatota bacterium | reverse complement strand
AGAAGAAAAGTATATACAAAATACTGAAAAAAATATTGCTAGAAGAGAAGGATTAGCTGAAGGATTAGCTGAAGGGAGAGCTGAAGGACACGAAGCAGGTTTGGCTGAAGGACAAAAGGTAGAAAAAGAATCAATTGCAAAAAAGTTATTGGAAGCAAATTATCCGATTGATGAAATAATTAAAATAACAGATCTTTCAAAAGAGGAAGTAGAAAAAATAAGTAAAAAATAACAAATGTTTGTATTTTTGTTGACAATTATTTTAACATGCGTTACAATTAATTTGTATCAGGGTATTAGGAGGAAAAATGAAAGTTACAAAAGATGAAAAGAATAAAGATAAGGCGTTAGAACAAGTACTAGCTGATATTGAAAAACAATTTGGGGCTGGAGCTATTATGAAACTTGGTGATAATGATCATATGAATGTTGATGTTACTTCAAGTGGTTCAATAACTATTGATGTTGCTTTAGGTGTTGGTGGCTATCCTAAAGGAAGAATAATTGAAATATATGGACCTGAGTCAAGTGGTAAAACAACAGTGGCATTACAAGCCATAGCTGAAGTTCAAAATAATGGTGGAAGGGCAGCATTTATTGATGCCGAACATGCACTTGATCCAATATATGCTAAAAATTTAGGGGTAAACGTAAATGAGTTGTTGCTTAGTCAACCAGATACTGGAGAACAAGCATTAGAAATTTGTGATGCTTTGGTAAAAAGTGATGCTGTTGATATAGTAGTTATAGATTCTGTTGCAGCATTAGTTCCTCAGGCTGAGATTGATGGTGAAATGGGAGATTCACATGTAGGTCTTCAAGCAAGATTAATGTCTCAAGCATTAAGAAAATTATCAGGAACAATGAATAAAACTAAAACAACTGCAATATTTATAAATCAATTAAGAGAAAAAGTTGGTGTTATGTTTGGAAATCCTGAAACTACACCTGGAGGAAGAGCATTAAAATTTTACTCAAGTATCAGACTTGATGTAAGACGTGGAGAACAAATAAAAGTTGGAGATCAAATTGTTGGTAATAAAACAAATATAAAAGTAGTTAAAAATAAAGTAGCGCCACCATTTAAAACAGCAACTGTGGATATTATGTATGGTGAAGGAATATCTAGAGAAGGAGAAATTATTGATATTGCTAGTGATTTGGCTATAATTGATAAAAGTGGTGCTTGGTATTCTTATAATGGTGAAAAGATTGGTCAAGGAAAAGAAAATGTTAAAATATTTTTAAAAGAAAATCCAGTTTTAAGAGATGAACTTGAACAAAAAATCAGAGAACATTATGGTTTTATAGAAAAAACAAAAGATAAAAAAGAAAAGAAATAAGAAAATGAAACCTATAAAGTAAGATAAAAAATGAACTTATTTTATAGGTTTTTATTATTATGGTAAGAAATTAAAATCAAATTAACTTGAAAATATTAATAGGAAATTTATTACAACATAGATTATTTAAATAGTGTATTTTACCTAAATAATTATAATTAGTTTTAATTTTTGCTTGATATTTGTTCTTACACATTATAATTATTTTATCATAAACTAAAATATGTATTTAATAATAAGAAATGGGGATGATAGAATTGCTTGGTAACTGTAATTGTAATGATGATTACAAAAAAATAAGGAAAAAAATAAATGAAGAACAAAAAAAGTATAAATTTTGTTATGTGCAAGGTCCAACAGGACCTAAAGGAGAAAGGGGAATCCCAGGACCTGTTAGTGTTGATGTTGGGGTTACAGAAACTGTGGAGCCATACGAAAATGCTAAAGTTGAAAATGAGGGAACAAATGAAGATGTGATTTTACATTTTAAAATACCTAGAGGTATGCAAGGTATTGAGGGGAAAATTGGTCCCCAAGGAATACCGGGGCCTAAAGGAGATAAAGGAGATATTGGCCCGCAAGGAATAAAAGGTGACAAAGGAGATCCAGGACCAGCAACTATTCAAGTTGGAAGTATAGAAACTGTGGACTCAAACAAAGAGGCTGAAGTAATAAATGTTGGAACACCGGTAGATGTAGTTTTAGATTTTAAAATACCAAAAGGAGAAAAAGGTGATAAAGGTGATGAAGGTCCTAGAGGTTTGCCAGGAGAAATAGGAAGAACTGAACATATTGCTATAGATGAAACGGAAACTTTAGAACCGGGTGAACCTGCTACTGTTATGGACACATTTGAAAATTGGGTACATCATCTTGCTTTTTCTATTCCAAAAGGAGAAAAAGGAGATGTCGGAGAAAAAGGTCCGCAAGGTCCTGCTGGCCCTCCCGGAAAAGAATTTATTTCTTCTTATGGAATTAGATATTCAATGTCCGATACTCAACTAAATTTGCCACAAGCAACAGATACAGTAATCCCATTGCCAGAAAAAGGAACGGCTTTTCTTACAGAATATCCTGATGATAATTCAATTAAAATTAAAGAAAATGGAGTTTATTTAGTATCATATTTATTATGTGGAGCAACGAATGAAGAATGTTCCCTAACTATGTCTGTTAGAGCAAATAATATATTACAACCCGCAACAAGTGCAACAAGTGAATTTAGTGCACAAATAATAAATAGTATTAGTGGGACAACCATTTTATCATTACAGACAAATGATCTTATAACACTGAATATTAAACCATCTAAGACAGTTACTATGAGGTTTAATGGGAGCACCAATGCTATGTTAAGTGTAACAAAAATACATTAAGAATAGGAAATCTATTCTTTTTTTTAAAATGATAATTATTTAATATTGATAATTTGTTAACGTGAGGTAATACAGATGACTGGATTTTGTTAAAAAATTAAAATTTTTTTAGGTCTGTATGATTTAATTATTTCGATTTGATTTTTTATCATAATTTATTATAAAGGAAGGTGATAGTATTCAAATATTGGATAATAATAAAGTTGTTGTAATGACAAACGATGAATTAAAACAAGTAATAAGCGAAGATAATAATTATGATTATATTTATTTAGGAAACGATATTGTTGCAACAGAAGGGTTTATAATAAATAGTAATAAAAGTAAGTTAACAATTGATGGGACTTATAATGATAAAAAATATACATATACAAATAATTTAAGTTTAGAAGAAAATGTTATAAAAGCAAGTACAACTAATAAAAAAATTGTATTAAAAAACATGAATATAGTTTGTTCAAATGGATATGGGGTTATATATGTTGTGTCTCATCCAAATTATTCTAATGTGCTTGTGGAATACAATAATGTAAACTTTAGTGGGATAGAGCTTTCACAAAATTATTATGGAACTACTAAAATTGTTGATTCAATCATAGAGATAAAAGATGTTAATAACGTTCCAGCCCAAAGAGCTTGTAATTCTAATAGGATTCTAATAGATGGAAATACTACAATATCAAATACTTCAACCACTAATACAATATTCTTTTTCAATGATGTTATTCCATCTTTAGTTAAAATTATGCCTAATAGTAGAGTGAATATTTCTACCCCAAAAGAATTTATGAATGGAACTAATAGACTTGATTTAACAATAGGGCATGGGGCAGAATTTCTACTTACTACTGGTAATGGATTTTCTATAACAACAACTCATGGTGCGAGAAATGTATTAGTTGAAGAAATGGCTGATTTTACATTTATTGAAAATAGTCATCAAAGAGTCCCAATGTGGAGTGTTTTTGGAGACTTTATTGTTAAAGAAGGCGCTAGTGTTTCTATATTAAATACATATATGACAACCCCAACAGATAACTATAATATATATTTTAAAGGAACAAATCAAAAGTTTATATTAGATAATCCACGAAATGTTAATATTTATACTAAAAATGCAAATATTGTGTATACAAACAATCCAGTTAATTTTATATTTAAATTTACAAGAATTAATATGTGGATATATGCTCTTGATTATACCTCTGCTTGTACACTTGATGATACTCCAGCATTTTATTGGTATAAAGAAAATTCATTAGCCCAAATATCTGGAGTATTTAATAAAGATACAACTACTGTAGAATCTCATAATTTTACGGATGAACAATTAAATTTGTTGTCGGATATAAATAATTTTTCTTTTCAAAACAAAAAAATATTAACAATGGGTCTTTTAAAGATAAATGTTCATCCAATTACAAGTACTAGTGATTCTATATCGGGACATACAATACCATTAGCAAATGTAAAAATAGAATATGAGGACAAAAGCATAAAAGCATTAGCTGATGAAAACGGGTTGTTTGAAGCAAAGGTTGATACTGTTATTCCAAATAATACGGTAGTTAAAATAACATCTTGTTTAAATGGATGTTTTACTGAAAGAAAAGTAACTACACCATTTAATGGTGAGTTGACTTTATTTAAGGTAACTCAAAATATTGCTTTTAGTATGATTCCGACGTCTATTAATCCAATTATTTTGCCTAAGCAAAAAGAAAATATAGTAACAGTAATTGATAGTAGATTAAATAGTACTAATTGGAAGTTATATATTAATTATATAAATCCAATGATGGAAGTATCTGGAAAGGTATTAATAGATTCATTAATTTTTAAAAAATTTAATAATGAAGAAATTGATTTGAAAACAAATAAAAAGTTAATATTTGAATCAAGTGATAGTGGTGGAAATGTAAATGTAAGTAGTGTTACATTTTCCATTGATAAAGGATTATTTCTAAAACCTAGTAAGGATTTACTTGAAGGTGAAGATTATTCCACCAAAATTATTTGGAGTGTTGAGGAATAATGAATTTTGGAGATAATAAAAAGATATATAAAATAAATTGTAATGAGGTGAAATATGATAAATGATTGTATTTATATAAAATTTTTTAGTAATTGGAATATGAACCCAAATAATTTAAAAGTTAAGTTAATAAATGAAGATGATAAGAGTGTTTATGATGGAAAACCTGATTTTTTGGGAAAAGTAAAAATACCAATATGCAACAATAGAGTGTATAAGTTGCTTGTATATTCTAATTTTTTAATATTAAAAATACCTTTAATAGCTAAAAAAAATGAAACTTATTGTATTAATATTAGTGATAATAAGATAAATCCTAAAAAACATCTTGTTACAATTATGTTGGTGGATAAATATAATCCAAGTATTAAAATTAAAGGAGGAGAAATAATAATATGGCAAGACATACAATCCCAATAACTAATGGTAAAGGAAGTATTGAATTAGTAAATGGAGTATACAATGCTACGGCTGTAGTAGGAGGTTATGATGCTTCCACTTTAGATCCAAAGCAAATTACCATAATTGAGGGAACAAATGATTATGCTTTTACTATAAGTGCAAAAGGTGTTTTAACGCTTCATGTAACTGATAGTGGAGATAAAGTTACTGGTGTTCAAATTATCGGAGCAAAATTTGTAAGAACTGATAGTACTGGTACTATAAATGGGGTAGAAGCTGTAACAGATTCTGATGGAAATGCAATATTTAGAAATGTTCCGTTTGCACCGTCTGGAAGTACTGAAATATATTATAAACAGATTACAAGTGATGGTGGACATACTTTTGATGATACTGTAAAATCTATTATTATGACCACATCAACTGAAACTGTTGAGATAGCAAATCCTGCAGCACCAGTTAGAAATATAATGCTTACTGATGTAAGTTTTCCTAATATACCAATAAAAGATGGTCAAATAATATTGGAAGATAACCAATAAAGAAGCAAATTTAAATTTGTTTCTTTTTAATATAATAAGAAAGTCATGCTTTTATATGTATTTATTTAAAAAAGTTTCCACCAAAAACAATGCATTTAAAGACAAGTTTATTGCTATGCTTGTTTTTTTTGCTTATAATAAATAAAGAAAAGGAGTTTATTACTTAAGTGGGTTTAATAATATGAATGAGGTTCGATATGAAGAATAACGAAAGGAGGGTAACATAGAGAGAAAATAATATAATAATTGTAATGATTTAAAAATAAGAAAAATAGGAGGAGAGAGAAATGAATTTAAAAAAGACATTATTTATGGTGTTAGTAGCAGTAGTTAGTATTTTAGGAATAACCTCAGTTAATGCATTAACAATTAATGATGATGGTAAATATACATTAATATTAACTAGCAGTGAAGAAAATGTTACCATTGATGGTGAAAATCAAAAAATTATAAAATTCAATGTTACAGAAGGAGAAACAACAGTTAAATTATCAGAGTTAACTAATGGGGTAGTACCATTTAATGGTAGAACTGAATTTTTACATTGGGGAAGTTTTACAGGGGAAAAGGTTAATGATGTAATAGCTTTAACTGAATTTAAATGGAGTGGTGATTTAGCAGATCAATCATATACAAATGGATTAACTTTGTATGCTAGTTTTTCAGATAAAATATTACAAGGAACAGGAACATATTATTTAACGCTTGACCCTTTTGCGGGTAAAGTAAATGGACAAAGCATTATAAAATTAACAAGTAAAAGTACAGAATTTAAAATAGTTGATTTAACAAAATATATTCCTGTAAGGAAAGGTTATACTTTTAGCGGATGGGAGCTAGATGGAAAAATTGTAACATCAATAGATTCTAGTTATTTTACTAATCGTGATTGCATAACTATTACTGCTACATATACTCAAGATTCCTTTAATGGTGATGGAATTGTATTAAAACTAAATGCTAATGGTGGTAAAATAGATGGTAAAGAATCTAATAGTTATGATTATATAGGTGGGGGAAATTCAGGAACAACGATGTCACTTTTACCATATATCCCAGTAAGAGAAGGTTATACCTTTAATGGTTGGAATACTAAAAAAGATGGAAGTGGAAATAATTATAACTATGTTTATTGGAGATTCTGGGATATAGATGAAAAAACAGATAAAGAGTTTGAAAAAGATACTAAAATAAAAGAAGAAAATGGTTATGAAAGATATAAAAATATAACTTTATATGCTTCTTGGACTAAAAATAATGAAATCAAAAATGATGGTGAAGTAAATGCTAGTATTATATTTGATAAAGAAATAACTAAGAATTATGTATTGGATATTAAAGAAGTTGAAGTAAAAAAAGATCTTGCTAATAAGAATATTAAATATATAGTTGATATTAACGTACTAGAAAATGGTCAAGTTGTTAAAATTAATGATACTAAAATGAAAATAAAAATTGCTTTACCAGAAGATTTAAAAGGTTATTCTAAATATGAAGTAGTTTATATTTTGGATGGTGAAATAAAAGAAACTATAGAAGCGAAAGTAGAAAATGGATATATTGTTTTTGAAACGTCACACTTAAGTCATTATGGAATAGTTGCCATCGAAGATAATAATAATAATAATATAGTTAATCCTAAAACTAATGATGATATTGTAATGTATTTTATTTCTAGTATTATATCACTAGTTGGTGTTACAGGTGTTTTAATTTATTATAAAAAAAACAAAACTAATTAATTTAATTATATTTTTGTATAAATTAGTGATGAATAAATTTTTGGTATGAATTTAAAGATAATCAAAATCCTCATTTTAAAATAGAGGATTTTTGTTGTGTATATTTTATTACTTTTATTTTTCTTTTTGTTAGTAAAATTCTTTTATTAAAATTATTATGTTTTTCTTGACAATTATATCATTTTGTATTATTATCTATGGGTATTTACGTGAAAAAAGGGTGAAGTTTTATGGATAAGATAATAAATATTGCCGTAGTTGCACATGTTGATGCTGGTAAATCTACTTTAGTTGATGGACTGTTAAGACAAAGTGGTGTTTTTAGAGCAAATGAAGAATTGGTTGATTGTGTAATGGATAGTGGAGACCTTGAAAAAGAAAGAGGTATTACTATAACAGCAAAAAATTGTGCTATTAAATATAAAGATTATAAAATTAACATAGTTGATACTCCTGGTCATGCTGATTTTTCCAGTGAAATTGAAAGAGTTATAAAAACTGTTGATACAGTTATTTTACTTGTGGATTCTGCTGAAGGACCTATGCCTCAAACTAGATTTGTTTTAAAAGAAGCATTACAAAATAATTTAAAACCAATTTTATTTATTAATAAAATTGATAAAAAAGATGAGAGAGCTGAAGAAGTTGTTGATATGACATTTAATTTGTTTATGGAATTAGGTGCAACAGATGAGCAACTAGATTTTCCTATTCTTTATGGTAGTGCTAGAAGTGGTTATGCAATTTATAATATGAGTGATGAAGGTAAGGATTTAACGCCATTGTTAGAAACTATTGTAAATAATACTAAAGTTTTTGAAGGTAATGAGGCTGATCCATTACAATTGCAAGTGTGTCAACTTGCATATGATGATTATATTGGAAGACTTGGTATAGGTAGAATTAACAAAGGTAAGATTAAGTCTGGTGAAACTGTTTCTTTAGCAACAAATGATGGAAAAGTTGAGTCTTTTCGTGTTACTAAATTGTTTGTTAATGAAGGCATTAAAAGAGTTGAGGTTCCTGTTGCTTATTTTGGAGATATCGTAACTGTAGCAGGGTGTTCAGACGTTTCTATTGGAGATACAATTTGTGAAAAGGATAATATTAATCCACTTCCTAAAATTGTGATTGAAGAACCAACATTATCAATGAATTTCTTAGTTAATAATTCTCCATTTGCTGGTCAAAGTGGTAAATTTTTAACAAGTAGACATTTAAAAGAAAGATTAGAAAAAGAACTTGAAACTAATGTAGGTTTAAAAGTTGAACAATTAGAAGGTGCTGATGGTTTTAAGGTAAGTGGTCGTGGTGAACTTCATTTATCAATTTTGCTTGAAAATATGAGAAGAGAAGGATATGAATTATCAGTTTCTAAGCCTGAAGTTATTTTTAAAGAAATAGATGGTGAAAAATGTGAGCCATATGAAAAAGTTATTGTTAATGTACCAAATGAATATTCTGGAACTGTAATTAATTCTTTAAATGAAAGAAAAGGAATTATGCAAAGTGTTACACCAGGTGAAGTTGGATATACAAAATGTGAATATTTAGTTCCCACTAGAGGATTAATTGGTTATCGTGGTTTATTTATTACCGAAACAAAAGGCGAAGGTATTATGGTTCGTTCATTTGATTCTTATGGACCTTATGCTGGAGCTATTTCAGGACGTAAAAATGGTGTTTTAGTTTCTATGGTTAATGGGACAACTTTTGGTTACTCATTATTTAACTTAAGCAGTAGAGGTACAATGATTGTGGATCCATCAACTGATGTTTATATTGGTATGATCGTAGGCATTGCTAATAAAGAAGGCGATTTAGATGTTAATCCTTGTAAGAATAAAGAACTAACTAATACTAGAAGTGCTCATGCTGATGAAGCAATAGTATTAAATAAAGCTAAGAAATTTACTTTGGAAGAAGCATTGGAATTTATTGAAGATGATGAATATATTGAAATAACTCCAACAGAAATAAGACTTAGAAAAAAATATTTAGATCCAAAAGAAAGATATAGAAGAGCTCGTTAATATGCGACTCTTTTTTTGCGATTTTTTCTGTGAAAATCACATATTTTTCTTTTATTTTTGAAAAAGATGTGGTATAATTTATCTATCAGTTTTAAGTGGGCAGAAAATCCCACTTTTATTATTAGTTATGGAGGTGTTTATGAAACTAGTTTTGGAGAAACTTAAAATTGATTTGCAAGAAAGATTGGATAGCGAGGAAATAATAGTTGATGATGTAACTTTTGAAGAAAAAGGAAAGTATCATTTTTTAACGGTTACTTTAGATAAAATCGGAGGAATTGATTTAGAAACTATTGTTGATGCAACAAAAATTGTAAATGAAGTAGTAGATAAAGCTGATATAACTGATGATAGTTATATACTAGATGTAGTAAGCAAAGAAAGAGGAGAGTAAAATGAATGGTAAAGAATTAATTAAGGCGTTAAATAATTTAGTAGAAGAAAAAAATATAAGTGCTGATGTAATATTTGAAGCATTAGAATTAGCACTTCAAACAGCGTATAAGAAAAATTTCAATTCAAAAACTAATGTTAGAGTAAATATTAATCGTGAAACAGGAGATATTAAAGTTTATTCTTATTACGTAGTTGTACCTGAAATTGATGAAGGTAGTGTTGTAGAAGATGAAGAAGGTAATGTTACTAAAATAGAACCTGAAATAAATAGAGATGCTCAAATATTACTTGAAGATGCTATTAAAATAGTTCCAACTATAAAAGTAGGTGAAACTATTGAAGAAGAAGTAACACCAAAAGATTTTGGAAGAGTGGCAGCTGGTACTGCTAAACAAGTAGTTATGCAAAAAATAAGAGAAGCAGAAAAAAATAGCGTTATTGAAGAATTTTCTGATAAACAAGATGAATTAATGGTTGGTATGGTTGCTATGGAAGACCAAAATAACTATTATATAGATTTAGGTAGAACAAGAGGAATACTTCCTAAAAAAGAAATAATACCTGGAGAACAAATTGTTATGGGATCAAGTATTAAAGTTTATGTAAGTAAAGTTGAAAGTGGACCAAAAGGACCAATTATTAAATTGTCTAGAAAGAATTATGGTTTTGTTAAAAGATTATTTGAACATGAAATACCTGAAGTTGCAAATGGTACAATAGTTATTACTCAAGTTGTTAGAGAAGCTGGTGTTCGTACAAAAGTAGCTTTATATTCAACTAACGATAGGATTGATGCAATTGGTTCATGTATCGGGGAAAGAGGTTCAAGAATTGCCGGTATTTTAAAAGAATTAAAGGGTGAAAAAGTAGATTTAGTTTTATATAGTGAAGATCCTGTAGAATTTATTAAAAATGCTATGACACCTGCAAAAGATGTAATAGTATCAATTCCAGATGCTGAAGAAAGAAATGCATTAGTAATAGTTAATAATGATAATTTATCACAAGCAATTGGTAAAAAAGGAAGCAATATTAAATTAGCTAGTAAGTTAACCAAATATCATTTAGAAATTAAAACAATGGAAGAAATTCAAAAAGCAGGTAATAATTAATGAAAAAAATTCCAATGCGTTCATGTGTTATAACTAAAGAAAAATTACCCAAAAAAGAACTTATTAGGGTAGTTAGAACACCAGATGGTGAAGTAATTATTGATGTTAGTGGTAAAGCTAATGGACGTGGAGCATATTTAAAAAAAGATATTGAGGTTATAAAAAAAGCTAAAAGTAATAAATTATTAAATAGGGTATTAGAAGTTGAAATACCTGATAAGATATATGAAGAGTTAGAAAAAATAGTTAATAAATAAAGAAAGGTTGTGATTAAATGAAAGTTTCAGAATATGCTAGTGATGTAAATTTATCGGTGGCTGAAATATTAAAGAAATGTCATGAGTTAGCGATTAATGTTAATAATAAGGACGATTATTTAACAGATGATGATATTATTATGCTAGATAATACTATTAATTTAATTTCTACGGATGATGAAATTACTTTTGAAGAAGAAGAAGATATTGAAGATAAAGTTGATGAAATAATGACTTCTTCAAGAGTAGATAAAAGTATGAAAGATAGTGTATCAAAAGAAAAATTAAAGAAAAAAGATACAAGTAAACAAGATTTTAATTTAAAGAAAAAAGAAATGTATAAGCATAAGAATAAACTTATGAAAAATGAAACAGATGAAAATATTGTTTTATATAAAAATGGTATGAGCGTTTCTGAATTTGCAAATGTTTTAAATGTTAGTGGAGCTGAAATAATTAAAAAATTAATGGAAAATGGTTTAATGCTTAGTTTAAATCAACCAATTGATTTTGAAAATGCAGAGATTATAGCAATTCTTTACAATAAAACTTTAAAAAGAGAAGAAACTCAAGATGTTACTAATTTTGAATCTTATGAAATAATTGATAAAGAAGAAGATTTAGTTAAAAGACCTCCGATAGTAACTATAATGGGACACGTTGACCATGGAAAAACAACATTACTTGATTATATTAGAAATACGCATGTAGTTGATAAGGAATTTGGAGGAATTACTCAACATATCGGGGCTTATCAAACCAAATATAAAGATGAACTAATAACATTTATTGATACGCCTGGTCATGCTGCTTTTACAGAAATGCGTGCAAGAGGAGCATCAGTTACAGATATAGTTATTATAATTGTTGCTGCAGATGATGGGGTTAAACCACAAACTAAAGAAGCAGTTGATCATGCATTAAGTGCAAATGTACCAATAATTGTCGCTGTTAATAAAATAGATAAACCAGATGCTAATATTGATAGAGTTTTAACAGAAATGGCTGAAATTGGAATTACACCTGAGGCTTGGGGCGGAGATATTCCATTTATAAATATATCTGCTCATACTGGTGAAGGCGTTGAATTATTACTAGAAACAATTCTTACAATTGCGGAGGTTAATGAACTTAAGGCTAATCCAAATCGTTATGCTGTTGGAGCTGTTATTGAATCTCGCCTTGATAAAAATGTCGGAGGTATTGCTTCGTTCTTAATTCAAAATGGTACGCTTAGACTTGGAGATCCAATTGTTGTTGGTACAAGCTATGCAAAGGTTAGAACAATGAAAAATGATCGTGGGGAATCTATAGTTCTTGCTGGACCATCAACTCCGGTAGAAATTACTGGTTTAACAGAAAATCCATCTGCAGGAGATAAATTCATGGCTTTTGAAACAGAAGCAGAAGCTAAAAGTGTTGCCCAAAAACGTCGTGATGCTGCGAAAATGAATGCTGGAAAAGATAAAAAAGTTTCATTAGATGATTTATTTGCATCAGTTGATGCTGGTAATAAAGAAATAAATGTTGTTTTAAAAGCAGATGTTCGTGGTTCTGAAGAAGCTGTTAAAAATGCTTTAGAAAAAATTAAAGAAAAAGATGTATCTGTTAAAGTTATCAGAAGTGGTATTGGTGCTATTAGTGAATCTGATGTTGTACTTGCTAGTGCATCAAATGCTATCATTATTGGATTTAATGTTGTTGCATCAAATAATGCTAAGGATATTGCTAAAGATAATAATATAGATATTAGATTATATACAATTATTTATAAATTAGTTGAAGATATTGAAGCTGCTATTAATGGTATGTTAGATCCTGAATATGAAGAAAAAGTATTAGGTTCTGCCGAAGTTAGAAAAATATTTAAATTCTCTAAGATAGGTAATATTGCTGGTTGTTATATAACAAGTGGTATTGTTAAAAATGGAGCAATGGCTCGTGTTATTCGTGATGGAGTTGTTATAGCAAGTGATGAGGTTATAGCTTCTTTACAAAGAGAAAAAGATACAGTTAAAGAAGTTAAAAAAGGCTTTGAATGTGGTATTACTTTAGAAAAATTCAATGATTTTAAAGAAGGCGATACTATTGAAGCATATGAAATGATTGAGGTAAAACATGCCTAAGTATAAAATTGCTAGAATTGCTAGTGATATTCAACGATATCTTGGAGAAATATTAATCAATGAAGTTAATGATGAAATACTTAAAAGTATTACTATTACTGGTTGTGATGTAACTAATGATTTAAGTTATTGCAAAATATATTTTACTTCTATTATGGATATGGATGAAAAATCTTTAGAAAAAGAAGTCAATGAAGCTGCACCATTTATTCGTGGTAAGTTAAGTGAAAGACTAGAAATTAGACATACACCAGAACTTAAATTTATTTTTGATAAATCTATTGCTTATGGCGAAAAAATAGAAAAAATTATTGATAAAATTGAAAAGGATAATAAATAATGATAGAAATAACTAGAGATATACCTAAAATTTATGAAAGAGTAGCAGTTGAAGAATTTTATAAACATTGTCAAAATGTAACAAAAGATAAAAGATTATTTAATTATGATATTCATTTTACAACTGATGAATCTAAGTTAAGTAATAAAGATTTAAATAATAGTTCATTATTGCAAGCAATTAAGTTAGTTAAAAATGATGAAAGAAATGTATTGTTTCTTATATGCTTAAATGAACAAAATGTTTTAATGGGAATTGCTAGGGTAGTATTAAGAAAAGATTCTTTAGATGTAAGTCATATTTTGTTAACTAATTATCCAGATGTTTTAGAAAAAATGGAAACATTAAATGAAATAATAAGTAGATTAGAAGAATTAACTGATAATTTTAAACAAAAAATAATTAATATTGCTGTAGTAGATGATGGTGTAACAGTTAAGTTTGTTAAAGCTTTAGGCTATGAAGAATTAGATGGTTTATTTACTAAAGATTTAGGAAAGAGAGAAATTGATGGACCAACTCTTAGTCGTAAATAAACCTGAGGGTTTTACAAGTAGAGATGTTGTTAATAAATTAAGTAAAATATTAAATACTAAAAAAATAGGACATACGGGGACTCTAGATCCAATTGCAACTGGAGTTCTTGTTTGTTTAACTGGTAAATATACTAAACTAGTTGATTTATTAACTTCCTTAGATAAAGAATATGTTGCAGAAATAAAATTAGGTATTAAAACTGATACTGGTGATATAACAGGAAATGTTATAGATACAAGTAATAAAGTTATTTCAAAAAATAATATTCTAGATGTATTAGAAAAATTTCCAAAGAAATATTTACAAACTGTTCCTAAATATTCCGCAGTTAAAATTAATGGTAAAAAATTATATGAATATGCAAGAGAAAATATAGAAATTGAATTACCTAAAAGAGAGGTATATATATATAATTTAGAATTAATTAGTTTTAATGATGATATCATAAAGATTAAAACTAAAGTATCTAAAGGAACTTATATTAGAAGCTTAATTGAAGATATATGTGAAATGTTAGGTACAGTTGGATGTATGAAAAGTTTGGTTAGAACTCATCAAGGGATATTTGGAATTGATGAAGCATATACATTAGATGATATACAAAATAATAATTTTATTGGTAAAAATATTCATGAGTTTTTAGATTATCCTTGTATAAATGTTGATGAATGTAATTTAAAAACAGTATTAAATGGTGGTAAAATAAGTAATATATATGATATTAAAAATAAAGTTATTTTGATGTATGATAATAAAGATTTAGCTATATATGAAGTTGATGGAGAAACTCTAAAACCTTATGTGATGTTTTAGAGTTTTTTGGTGTCAAGTAATGTAAATAAATATATATAAAAGTGATTTGAAGTGGTATAATATTTAATAGGAGATAGTTCTATGAAGAGATTTAAATTAAGAACATTTTATTTAAGTGTTATAATGTTTGTTGTTTTATTATATTTAGAATTAATATTTAGAATGTTATGTAATATTGAAATATTTAATATTAGTATTTTATATGTAATAATATTTGATTTATTTATGACATTACTAATATGTATAATAGGAAAGTTATTTAATCGAAGAGTTAATAAAATAATGTTTTTAAGTGGATTATTTTTATTAGGTCTTTTGTATAGTATTCAATTATGTGTATTTAAAATGTTTGGCTTTTATTTTGATTGGACATTAATTGGAGCAAGTGGACAAATTGCATCTTTTGCAGGTGATGGTTTAAATTTAATTATTGCCAATATTATCGGACTTATTTTAAATTTTATGCCATTTATATTATTTTCAATTTATAATAAAATTATTGTGATAGAAAAAGATGATTTAAAAACTAATATTGTTAAAATAATTTTATGTATTTTAACGAGTTTATCATTTTATGGTGTTTTAAATATAAATAAAGATGAAATTAATTCTCCATATAAGTTATATACAAGTGTTAATAATATTGATTTAAATGTAAGAACTTTTGGGGTAGTAAATGCTTTCTTTATAGATACTTATAGAAATATATTTGGATTTGAAGAAATAATTGATATACCAAATAAACCAACAGAAGATGTAATAAATAATGATGGTAAAGATAATAATGATGTAAAGGATTATGGGTATAACAATTTAGATATTGATTTTGATAAACTAATAAGTAGTGAAAGTAATAAAACTATTAAAGCAATGCATGAATATTTTAAAAGTGAAAGTGGTACAAAAGAAAATATGTATACTGGATACTTTAAAGGAAAAAATCTAATTTTATTTATGGCTGAAAGTTTTAATGAAATAGCAGTTAGAGAAGATTTAACTCCAACATTATATAAACTTGTTAATAGTGGATTTGTTTTTGAAAACTTTTATACTCCGACGATTAGTAGTACGATTGGGGGAGAATTTCAAGAACTTACTGGTTTAGTGGCAGCATCAGGTTTTTTAAGTCCTTGGAAAAATGGAACAAACTATTATCCATTTGGTATTGGCACAATATTTAAAAATATGGATTATAATACATTTGCTTATCATGATCATAGCGTTTATTTTCAAAATAGATATATTTATTTAAAATCTTTAGGTTTTGATAATTTTAAAGGATGTTTTAATGGATTAGAAAAAAGTATTAATTGTCATACTTGGCCAGAATCAGATGTAGAAATGATTAATGCAACGATGGATGATTATATTAATAGTGATAAACCTTTCTTTACATATTATGTAACTGTTAGTGGACATGGTGGTTATACATTTTCATCTAGTGCCACGGCAAAAAAACATTATAATGAAGTTAAAAATTTAGATTATAGTGAAAAACCAAAGGCTTATTTGGCAGCTCAAATAGAACTTGATAGAGCTTTAGAAATATTAATTAAAAAACTAAATGATGCTGGAGTATTAGATGATACAGTTATTGCTTTAGTTGGAGATCATTATCCATATTATTTAAGTTTAGATGAAGTAAATGAAATATCATCTTATAAAAAAGATGGTGTAATTGAAGTAAATAAAAGTAATTTTATATTATGGAATAATAAAATGGAAACTATTAAAATAGATAAAGTAGGTAGTCAAATAGATGTTTTACCAACTCTATATAATTTGTTTGGAGTTAAATATGATTCAAGGCTTATTATTGGTAAAGATATTTTAAGTACAGAGCCAGGTCTTGCAATATTTGGCAATAGAAGTTGGGTTAGTGATAAAGGTAAATATTTTTCTCAAAGTAAAAAGTTTGTTCCAAATGAAGAAAAAAATGTAAGTAATGATTATATTACTTACATGAATAGTGTTGTTAATAATAGAATGTCAATGAGTAAAAATATTATGGTAAATAATTATTATAAGAAAGTATTAGGTGATTAATATGTGTGGTATATGTGGGATAATTAGAAAAGGTGACAATAAAGATATTATCAAAAAAATGAATGACAGAATTATGCATCGTGGACCAGATGGAGAAGGTTATTACATTGATGGTAATGTTGCTTTTGGTCATCGTAGATTATCAATTATTGATCTTTCAACTGGCGATCAACCAATATATAATGAAGATAATAGTGTTGTAACAGTTTATAATGGAGAAATTTATAATTATCTTGAGTTACGAGGCGAACTAGAATCTTTAGGTCATGAGTTTAAAACAAAGAGTGATACCGAGGTATTAGTCCATGGATATGAAGAATGGCATACAGATTTACCAAAACACTTAAGGGGAATGTTTGCTTTTGCTATCCATGATAAGAATCGTAATGAAATATTTTTAGCACGAGATAATTTTGGTATTAAACCACTTTATTATGCAAAGATGAATGATAGTTTTATGTTTGCATCAGAAATTAAATCTTTCTTAGATGTTCCAGATTTTAAGAAAGAATTTAATGAAGAAATATTAGAAACTTACTTAGAATTTAGTTTTGTACCTACGAATGAAACATTTTTTAAAGGTGTTTATAGATTAGATGCCGGATGTAGTTTATTATATAAAGATGAAGATATAAAGATAAATAAATATTTTAAATTAGATTTTAAAGAAGATACAATGAGTTTTACAGATGCTGTTAAAAATATTAGTGATGTTATGGAAGATAGTGTAAAAAGACATTTAATAGCAGATGTTGAAGTTGGCTCATTTCTATCTAGTGGAATTGACTCATCATACATTGTATCTTTAGCAAAACCAGATAAAACATACACAGTTGGGTATGAAAATAAAAAGTATGATGAAATAAATTATGCTAAAGATCTAGCAAATAAATTAGGTATAAAAAATGAAAGCAAAATAATTAAAAAAGATGAGTATTTAGATGCTATACCTAAGATTATGTATCATCTAGATGAACCTACGAGTGATCCTGCAGCAATATCATTATATTTTGTTGCTAAACTTGCAAGTCGTGATTTAAAAGTTGTTTTATCTGGTGAAGGTGCTGATGAATTTTTCGGGGGATACAACTATTATAGAGAAGAGGTTGATTATAAATTTTATAATAAAATACCTTTTTGTATTAGACATGCAATTGGAAAAGTTGCTGGTTTGTTTCCAGAGGTAAGAGGTTTTAATTTTCTAGTAAGACGTGGAGAAAAGTTAGAAAATAGTTATATCGGTGTTAATAGAAATTTTTCAGAAAAAATGGCTAGAAAAGTATTAAGAAAAAATTATGAATTAAAAGCAATTGATGTAACAAAAGATGTTTATAATGAATTTAAAGATTATAGTAATATAGATAAAATGCAAGCGATAGATATTAATTTTTGGTTAATGAAAGATATTTTACTTAAGGCTGATAGAATGACTATGGCATCATCCATTGAAGGTAGAGTTCCATTTATTGATAAAGAAGTATTTAGTGTAGCATCAAAACTACCTTTTGATTATAAAGTTACTAAAGAAAATACTAAAGTAGCTTTAAGAGAAGCAGCAAGAAAAGTTATTCCAACTGATGCATATAAAAAGAAAAAATTAGGTTTTCCAGTACCTATCAGAGAATGGATTAAAAATGGAGCATTTAAAGAAGATATTGAAAAAACAATAAATAGTGATGTTGCTAATAAATATTTTAATGTTAAATTTTTAAATAAATTATTTAATGAACATTTAAGTGGTAAGAAAGATAATTATAGAAAGATTTGGACAGTTTATACATTTATAAAATGGTATCAAGTATTTTTTGAAGGATAGTAGTGGTTATGGAGAGATTAGGTATTAAAAGAATAGATGAAGAATATCCAAGGGTAATATTATTTAATAATGATAAAGTTACTTTAGAAGTTTCTTTTGAAGGTAATTTAGATTTATATTTTGTTTTAAAAGGAGCGGATATTGATAATAAGGTAATTATTAATGAAACCAATTTAAGAGTTTATGATATATTTAATGAATTATATGAAAGTTTGATTAATTGTTCATTACCTTATGAAATACGCGATAAAAATATGTTACGTAGAACGTCAAATTATGATATGCTAGTACAAAACAATGTTATTAAATGGTCTTGTGATGATTATTCAGTAGATGTAGGACCTTCCTTTAAAATAGCAAAAGTTAATGATGAGTTTGTAATAACTTTTGATAGAGGAAATATAGAAAAACAATTTTTAGCAAGTAAGTATAGTATTAGTGTAAGACTTAGAAACAGTGGGTCATTATATCATCCTTTTAATGCTAATTTTATGAGACTTTATCACGAATTATGTGATTTAGATTTAAATCAAGTATATATAGATGAAATAGGAAAATTAAAAAGAATAAAAGTTTAAGGAGAATGTATGGAATATGTAATTGTTGGGCTACTTGGAGTAGTTATAGTACTTTTACTAGTGCTAATTTTAAGAAAAAATAATAATAACAATAATGAAATGACTGAAAGACTTGGTCATTTTGAAGCAAATATTAATAAAGAAATCGGGGAGTTTAAGTTTGGATTTTCAAAAGTTTTAACTCAAGATTTTGAACTTTTAAATGAAAGAATTGAAAAAAAATTAACATTAATTAATGATAGAGTTAATGAACGACTTGACCAAAACTTTGAAAAGAGTAATAAAACATTTATGAATGTTTTAGAAAGATTAAATAAAATAGATGAAGCTCAAAAGAAAATTGATAGTTTAAATGGAGAAATTGTTTCACTTCAAGGGGTTCTTACTGATAAGAAAACTCGTGGTACATTTGGAGAAGTAAATTTAGAATATATTTTAAATAATGCTTTTGGAAGTAATAAAAATGGTATTTATAAAACACAAGTTAAACTTTCTACCGGTTTTATTGCAGATGCTATTCTTTATGCACCAGCACCTTTAGGTACAATTGCAATTGATTCTAAGTTTCCTTTAGAAAACTATCAAAGAATGACGGATAGAACTAAATCTAAAGAAGAAAGAGATTATTATGAAAAAATGTTTGTAAGTGATGTTAAAAAACATATCAATGATATTAGTGAAAAGTACATAATCCCTGGAGAAACAACTGATGAGGCTATCATGTTTTTACCGGCAGAGGCTTTATTTGCAGAAATTAATGCTTATCATGCTGAGTTATTAAATTATGCCTATAGTAAAAAGGTATGGATTGCGGGTCCAACAACATTAATTAGTACTGTTTCTATTATTAGTATGATACTTAAAAATATGGAAAGAGATAAATATGCTAAAGTTATTCATGAAGAATTAAACAAATTAAGCGTAGAATTTGGAAGATATAAAGAACGTTGGGATAAACTTGCTCGAAGTGTAAAAACTGTAAATCAAAGTATTGATGAACTTCATACCACAAGTGAAAAAATTACTAAGAGATTTGATAGTATTAATAGTGTTGATTTAGATAAGTTGGGTAATAAAGAAGATAATATAGAAATGATTGAGATGAATTAATCTCAATTATTTTTTTCTATTGCATAAAATGTTTGTGTTATTTTTTCATTATTGATTTTGAATATGGCTTTCTTTCGTAGTTCTGTAAAAAATGTAATCGACACTAGTATTAAAGTAATCAGCTAAATGTCTTAGGTATTCAATTGGAATATTTACTTTTTCTAGTTCATACTTACTATAATTGGATTGATCTATTTTTAAATAGTCCGCATTATCTTTTTGATATAAATCTTTGTCTTTTCGTAATTCTTTTAATCTATTCATACTTATCACTTGTAAGGATATTAACATAGTTATAATTTAACTATTGACAAGTATGAAGAATTTACCTATAATTTGTTTATGATAGGTAAACAATAACTATGGAGGTAAAAATGAAAAGTAAAAAACAAGCAATAATATTAAGCGTAATAGCAAGTATAGCATTACTTGTATTAATAGTCGGAGCAACATATGCATACTTTCAAGCAAGTGGTGGAACTGGTACAAGTGCAAACTTGAAAGTAACAACATATACAACAGATGTATTTAATTTTGAAGTAGGAAATGATATATCAATATATGCAGATGCAACATCATTTGCTAGTGGTAAAGGAAATGCTGTGGGAAGTACTTTTGCAAAAGCAATATTAAGTGCAAATAATAAAACAAATACTGCAACAAAGTATTATTATTTGTATTTAAATATATCAAAAAATACATTTACATATACTCAAAATGAAGATACACCAGAAATACTTTTAACAATAAAAGATGATGCAGGTAATGAAATAACAAGTATTAATGACCTTACATATAAAACAGTAACAGATGGTAAAGGAGCAACAATAAAAGGATTTGATATAACAACAGGTATTGGATTAATAACTTTATTAAATAATAAGGAAATAACAGCAAGTCCTCAAAAAACAGATACATGGAATCTTACAGTAACATTTATAAATTATGATAAAGATCAAAGTAAGAATGCAGGAAAAAGTTTTAATGCAAAATTAATTGCTCAACAAAAAGAAATATCAGATTCTGTTTCTGATTATTGTAAGAATGGTGATAATTTAGCAAATTGTATTATTTCATTGGGAGCACCAGATGTTTTTGGAGCAACAAAAGTATATCATCATGATGAAAATTTAGTAAATGGAGCAAATGATAACTCATATAGATATGCAGGTGGAGATAATACTTGTACATTTAATGGTAAAAATGTTCAAGGTGCATATAGTAATGAGACATTTGGTGCATCAAATGAAAATGATTGTAAAAAAGTATACGCTATTACAAGTACTGGTGTAAATTTACTAGTAGATGCTTCAGTAACAAGATTATTATCAGATGAAAAACCAGTGACATGGACAGATGGTGCATGTAAAACTACAGATGGTGAAAGTGTTAATGTGGGTTTTGATATGGGAATTTTTAATCCAGTTACAGAAGCAACATGTAAAGGAAAATCTTATATAGTAAAAACAGATAATTTAACTGCTCGTGTAGCAAATTTAAATATGGAATATGCAGGTGTTGGAAAATGGAATAGAGTTAATAACTTTGTATGTTTTGGTTCAACAACAAACCCATGCCCAACAGATAATTTATATAGAATCATTGGAGTAATAGATGGCAAAGTAAAATTAATAAAATATGATTACGCTACAAGTGCATTACTAGGAACAGATGGGGAATATTTTGATTCAAGTGCATACGAATCGACATATAAAGGAAGTTTAACATCAATAGATACATATTATTGGAATACTGTAACAGGGAACAACACATGGAGTGAGTCTAATTTAAATAAAATAAATCTAAATACAAATTTTATAAATAACATAGGTATGACGTGGGCAAATAAAATAGCGACAACTACCTGGAAAGTCGGAGGAAATACATATGAGAATATAGAATTTTCAATTCCATCTATAGTATATCAAAATGAAATAGTAGGTCCAGTAGAAAATACAACATATGATGCAAAAATAGGATTAATGTATGCAAGTGACTATGGATTTGCAGCAAGTCCAAGTGCGTGGACTACAGCTCTAAATAATTATGATGGTAACGATGCAAATGGAACATCAATAACAACAATAAATTGGATGTATATGGGTTATTATGATTGGATGATTTCCCGCAATTCTGATTATTCGAGCATTGCGTTTATTGTGACTAACGATGGTAATGTGAACGGCAACCGTGTCAGTAACAACGTTGGTGTGCGTCCGTCCTTTAATCTTTCATCTTCCATAACCTATGTATCGGGGAGCGGAAGTATGAGCAACCCGATTCGTGTGAACTGATTGACGGACAGTTTTGAAAAAATACCGGTAAAACTTGGACAAAATGAGGTATAAAGTTCGACCAATAATGAACGATTTATCTCATTTTTTGTATTATGGTGTGGCTATATTGTGTGCAAAAGTGATTGATAACCACATTTTGACACATGATTTAAAATTAAAAATAATTTATTTCAAGCAAAAGAGATTTTTTATTAAAAATGTTGAAATAAAAAACTGATATAAATGTTATTATAGAAACTGATATAAATGTCAAAGTTATTTTTTATAAATATTTTATTGTTAAAATGTCATAGTTGAAAAATAATTATATGTCATACAAAATAAATCTTATTGGTAACCTAATATATTTTGTTGAATTTACGGCTCGATGAAATAGTGTTAAACCAATTCTAAATAATGACATAAACTTAACTTTACCTTTATTTTTGTATACTTTATGAGTAACTATTTTTTCATTTTTATAACATTTAGAATTTTTAAAATATTCAGTACCTAGAATTGTTAGAAAAAGAACAACGGTACAAGCCATAGTGTACATTGTGTTATAAGCTTTTTCACTAGCGTTGTTAATAGCTTCTAAATATAATCCATTACTTTTTTGATTTTTAAAAACACATTCAATAGAACCGAAACGATGAGAATAATTTTGAATAGCATGTTCAACATCTTTATTAGTTACAATTATCCAATAATCTTTAGTATTTAGGGATTTACTAATAACAATATTGGTTTTATATTTTTTAGTCTTTTTTTCGTGTTAATGTTTGTTCTTTTATTAAAGTATTTGAGTTACCATTAAAGTAAATTACTCTAAATTCTTCATCTAGTTCTTTTGGTGTTAATAAAATTTTTGAACCAATCATAATCTTTTTATTATTGTTTTTATGTTCTAACCATCTACATTCTTTATTATAAGAATATAGTCCATCATCTAAATCTTCAAAGAAAATAATACCTTCGATTAATTCTTTGGTTTTTATAATTAATCCACGTGGAGTGATATCTTGAATAAATCCTTCGAATGTTTCATCGAAATGTTCTTTAACATATTTAACCATATAAAGTTTATTAGCTTCATATTCTGCTTTATCTGCACATCTTTCCATAATTGATGCTCTTTTAGCATATTCTTCAAGTTCATTTTTAAAGTTTTCTACATCAAATGATGGATCAAGCATAATTTCAATATTATCTAATATGTATTCAATGATTAGATCCATAAATCTTCTTATTGGTGATGTTACTTGAGAATAACCATCTAAAGCAAGACCATAATGTCCTCGATTATCTGTACTGTAATATGCTTTTTGCATACTTCTTAAAAGTAGAGAAGATAAAATGAAAAATTCTTCTTTAGTGCTTAATGAATTAATAATTTTTTGTAAAACATGTGGGTCTGTTGTATCTTTTAAGCATTCTATTTTATAACCAATAGACTTAATTAATTTTAAAGTAACTCGTAATTTTTCATCCATTGGTATTTCATGGTTTCTATAAATGGAAATAAGACATAAATTAAGAGTATAATCTGCGATAGCTTCATTGGTAATAATCATACAATTTGCAATTATTTTTTCAGCTTCTTTTTGAGTCTTTGCTGATATCTTCGGTTTCTAGAAATTCTATTTCTTTAGAATCAAATTCTAATGACCCATTTTTTATTCTTCTGTTTTCAATAATGTGAGATAATTCTTGTAATAAAGATAAATCTTTTAAAAACGGTTCATAACCTTCAGGTATTGTGTTTTCGTAAAATATTTGATTAACATCTTCATAAGTCATTTTCTTTTTAGATTTAATAACACTATCAAATATTTCTAAATTTTCAACATAACCATTTTCATTAATAGTCATTCTGTAGGTTTTAGCTAGTCTTTCAACATTAGGGTTTAAAGAACAAATTCCATTTGAAATAATGGGGTGTAACATGTGAAGTACGTGGTTAGCAAGATAAAGGCTGGTTGTGTTTTTAGAGGCTCTAATCCATAATGGAGAATTATATGGTATATAATGTGATACATGAGCAATTGGTACTGTCAAAATATATTTGTTATCTTTAGTTTTTGTAATACCAACTGCATCATCCATATCTTTAGTATTAGCTCCATCAATTGTAAATATAGTTTCATTTGTTAAATCAATTCTACCAATTTTATCTTTTTCTAAAACTTCTTTAGGAATAGAATTTATTTGTTCTAATTCTTCTTTTGTATATCTTGTAATAAATCCATTGTTGCGTGCTATTGCTTCAAGTTCACTAGTTAAATCATTTTTATGTCCAGTTACTTCAATAAATGATACATCATAAACTTTATTTGTTTCTTTAGTTCCAATTTTAACAAGTATTCTAGTTCCCACAGGTAATTTTAAATCCTTAAATTCTTTTTCATTACATCTAACTTTTATATTGTTATTTCCAACAACTCTGATGCCTTTTTCTGTTACTTCACAGATAATATTAGGATTATTTCTTTTTAATACTTTTATAATATTAAATCCATCGTTATTTTTTTCTAATATAACTTTATCAAATGGTAATATACCTATAGTTTCTTCATCTTTAAGGGGATATATACTATCTTTGTTTCTGATATAGTAAAATCCTTTTTTGCCAGTTTCAATGGTAACAATTTTGTATTGTTTAGGAAATGGTTGATATTTATTTTCATCTTCATTAAAGTAAACTTTTCCTTGTTCTTCTAAAGATGTTAATGTATTTTGTAATGTTGTTAAATCATCAGTTTTTATGATTTTGGCTAAAGCATGCAATGAATAACTTTTATTGTATGCATCAAATAAATTCGCAATTGTATCATAATCATTACTTTTTTCTTGTTCAATATTTTGGATTGCTTTTATAAATTTAAATCTATTATGAACTTTTTCTAAAATTATGGTATCTTTCTTTTTTAGACTGTTTTTATTGGGCAAATTGTATTCTTTGGTATTAATTTTAAAATAAAATTCATTATCTTTTACAGATGTAACTTTAGTAATAAAAAAATTAGAGGGAAATGTCTTGTATGTGTTATTTCTAGCATCATAAAATATTTTTCCTTCTAATTCTAATAACTTTAAATCATTTAAAATATTTTCTTTAGTCTTCCCCGCAATTATTCTTCCATATAACTTTTTTTCAAGTTCTTCAAGTGTAAGTTCAATAGGTGTTGGTTTAAAAATTTCAATTAACATATTTTTCATAAATTTATCCTCATATTTTAAATATTGTTCAATTTGTGTATATTGTCAACTTTAAATTAATTTGATAAAATTATTATGGTGATACATAATGACATTATATTTGGTTAGTAATAATTTGGTCGTTGATAATATATTATATGAAACTGATGAAGGGTTAGAAGAAAAAAGAATTAATAGACCTCTTTCAATTGAAGGGGAAAAAGCAAGTGTAAAGCTTGTTAAAAAAATTGATGCAAGTATAGTTTATTCATCAAGTTATGCATCAAGTATTGGAACTGCTAAATATTATGCAAGTTATAAAAATATAGATGTAAATATTAATTCTTTTTTGAATGATTTAAGAATTGGAGATTTAGGTAGAAGAAATATTAAAATGCTTAGATTTATGCAAGAAAGAGACTTTGATTTTAAATTTAATCGTGGAGAAAGTTTAAATGATGTAAATAAAAGAATGAATATTGCTATTGATAGAATAATAAAGAAAAATGGTAATAAGAATATAGTTATTTTTACTCAAAAGAGTGCTATAACTGGTTATTTACTAGATAAACTAGAACATGGGTATAATTTAGATGATAGATTAGTTTTAAGTTTTAATGAAAGAGTAATAATAGATGATAATTTAAGTGATGTAGATATTATAAAAGTGGTATTAGAAAAAGGAAAAGTTATTAATTGTGAGGTAATTCTTTATGAAGTTTGATTTAGAAGAAAAAGTTAATATAATGATAAGTGGAAGACATGTTCATTTAACAAGTGAGGCAATAAATAAGTTATTTGGACATGAATTACATGTTAGAAATAATTTAAATCAAGTTGGTCAATTTGCATCAATTGAAACTGTAACATTAGAAACTAGTGAAGGGGTAATAGAAAATGTAAGAGTTATAGGACCTGCAAGAAGCTATAATCAAGTGGAAGTGTCTCATAGTGATGCAAGAAAATTAGGTCTTAAGTTACCGGTTAGAAAAAGTGGTAATTTAGATGGTGCTGGTTATATAACGATTAAAACTGATAATGGAAGTATTAGTGGAAATTATGCTGTAATAGCAGATAGACATGTTCATTTTAGTCCGGAAGATGCCAAAAAGTATAAAGTTTTAGATGGGGAAGATTTATATTTAGAAATAAATGGCGTAAAACCTGGAGCAATATTAGTTAAAGCAAAAGTAAGTGAAGATGGTTATTTTGAGGCTCATTTAGATACTGATGATGCTAATGCATTTTTACTAAATTCTGGAGATGTTGGTATTTTACGAAAATAATTTATGGGGGATTTATGTGGAAAATTAAAAATGTAGAAATTAATGGAAAAATAGTGGTTGCGCCGATGGCTGGTATTAGTAATATGACTTTTAGAAGAATATGTAAATCTATGGGAGCATCACTAGTTGTAGCAGAAATGGTTAGTGATAAAGCTATTACTTATGGTAATGAAAAAACTTTTGAACTTTTAAGAATGAATGATGATGAAAGACCAATAAGTCAACAAATATTTGGTAGTGATGTAAAATCATTTGTGGAAGCAGCAAAAATAGTTGAAGAGAAAATGAAACCAGATATTATAGATATAAATATGGGGTGCCCTGTTCCAAAAGTTGCTGTTAAAAATCAAGCGGGTAGTGCTTTACTTAAAAATCCTGAAAAGGTTGGAGAAATAATTAAGGCTGTTGTTGGTGCTGTAAATGTTCCAGTTACTGTTAAAATTAGAAGTGGTTGGGATCAAGGTTCTATAAATGCAGTAGAAATAGCTAAAATAGCTGAAGCAAATGGGGCAAGTGCAATTACTGTGCATGCTCGAACTAGGGCCCAAGGTTATGCTGGTAAGGCTGATTGGAATATTATTAAAGAAGTTGTTAATGCTGTAGATATACCTGTTATTGGTAATGGTGATGTAGTATCTTGTTATGATGCTAAGAAAATGCTTGATGAAACTGGATGTAGTGCTGTTATGATTGGTCGAGGTTTACTTGGTAATCCTTGGTTAATAAAAGAATGTGTAGAATACTTAGAAAGTGGTAAGTTACCTGAAGTAATTGATTATAATGAAAAAATTGATATGATGGAATATCATTTGAATAAGTTATGTGAAGATAAAACTGAAAAACAAGCAGTTTTAGAAATAAGAAATCATTTACTTAATTATTTAAAAGGTCTACCTGAAAATAAAGAAGTAAAGAATCGAGTTTGTAGATGTAAAAGTAGATTAGAAATAGTTAAGGTATTAGAAAATTATAGAAACGAATTAAAAAACTTATAGATTTATTTTTCTATAAGTTTTTTTGTGACAAAAGCATTTATTGGACCAGCTCCGATAGATATTACTAAATCATTTGGTTTAATGTTTTTATCTAAATATTCTATTATTTTATTAAAATCTTCAATATAACAAACATTAGGATTCTTTTCTTTAATTTTGTCAACTAACATATCTTCACTAATATTGTAAATATTTACTTCACGAGCTGGAAATATTTTGGCAATAATAATATGGTCAAATTTACTTAAAACATCGGCGAATGCATCTAGGTGTTCTGCAGTTCTTGAATAAGTATGTGATTGAAATATTGCCCATGATTCATTATGTTTAACGCCTTTAACACTTTCTAGAGTTGTTTTTATTTCAGATGGATGGTGAGCATAATCATCATAAATTAAAGCATCCTTATAAGTTCCTAGAAATTCAAATCTTCTTCCAACACCGTGATATTTTTCTAAAGCATTTTTAATGATGTTTATATCTTTAATATATTGATGAGATAATGCAAAAGCCGCAAGTGAATTATAAATGTTATGTTTACCATTTATATTTAAATTAATGCTTGTTAAAAATTCATCGTTTAAATAAAGATCGTAAGAATAATGTCCAAGATCATTACAAGTAATGTTTTTAGCTACATAATTTGCATTATTATTAATACCATATGTAATAACTGTTGCTTTTGTGTATTTATCTAATTCACTTGAATTTCCATCATCATTGTTTTTTACTAAATAACCATTTTGGGGAAGTAAACTAACATATTTATAGAATGATTTTTTTATATTATCTAAATTTTTGAAATAATCTAAATGGTCATTATCAATGTTAGTTATGATAGCACTGGTTGGATGAAAGTGAAGAAATGAATCAACATATTCACATGCTTCCATAATAAAATAGTTATGATTACCTAGATGGGTATTACCATTTATTTCTGGTAGAATTGCTCCGACTTGAATGGTTGGATTTAAATTTGCTTCTAGAAAAATTAAACTTAGCATACCTGTAGTGGTGCTTTTGCCGTGAGTTCCTGACACACATAATGAATTTTTAAATTCTTTCATCATTATACCAAGAAATTCAGCACGTTCATAGTTTTCTTTGTTTTCATTTTTAATTGCTATTCTTTCTGGATCATCTTTGCAAATAGCTGCAGTGTAAACTATAATGTCAGCATCCTTAACCATTTCAGGATGATGACCATATTTTATTATGATGCCTTTTTCTTCTAGCTTTTTTGTTAAAGCAGATTCTTGAATATCACTTCCAGAAACAGAAGCATTCATATTTAAAAGCATAAGGGCAATACTGCTCATACTTATGCCACCGATACCTATTAAATGAACTTTTTTATTATTAAACATAATATTTCTCCTTTTTTATAATCTTATTATAGCAAAGATCAAAAAATGTGCAAGTAATAACGCAAAATTTAAGGAAAAATTAAAGATGGTTGTTAAGATTTTTTGCACGTAAATGTTTAAAATGTAAAATTTTTGAAAATGAAAAATACAAAAAAGTAAAGAAATGTCAAAATTTTATAAAAATTGAAATAAATGCTTTTTTGCTAGAGTTTATCTATATTTGCGTAATATTGTTAAAAAATACGAACAACGAAAAATTGGGGTAAAATTGACATTTTTAGAAAATTCTAAAAAAAGAAAAACGAAAATTTTGTAGACAATTATCTTGATACATAATATAATGAAATTGTGAAAGGAAGGTAGTAGTATATGCCAAATAAGGAAGAAGAATTTTTTGAGACAATTAAAGTAGTAAAAAGAAATGGTTCTAAGGTTAGTTTTAATGGAACTAAGATTGCTATGGCAATTAAAAAAGGGTTTGACAGTATAAAAATTGTGAATGAAGATGATGATGAAATATTAAAATATTCATCAAATGATATTCAAAAAGTATATGGTCATGTTATTAAGAAAATAGAAAAAGACTATTTTGATAAAGCAAGTATTAAAATAGAAGATATTCAAGATATTATAGAAGAAACATTAAAAAAAGATAAATATGATGATGTATTAGAAAATTTTGCTAATTATAGAGAAAATAGAAGTAAAGCAAGAGAAACTTTTACAGATGATAAAAGAAGCCATAAGTTTTTAAAAACATTAGAGGGCTTAGCGCTTAAAAGTGCGGCAGAGGATGATGCAAAAAGAGAAAATGGTAATATAGATGGAAATTCAGCAATGGGTACAATGTTACAATTTGGTTCTAATGTATCAAGAGAATTTGCAAAAGCGTATTTAATGAAGAAAAAATTTGCTGATGCTCATGATGAAGGTTATATTCATATTCATGATATGGATTTTGAAGCAATGGGTACTACAACTTGTATGCAAATTGATTTAGATAAATTATTTAAAAATGGTTTTTCAACTGGGCATGGACATTTAAGAGAACCAAATGATATTATGAGTTATTCAGCTTTAGCAGCTATAGCGATCCAATCAAATCAAAATGATCAACATGGTGGGCAAAGTATTCCAGCATTTGATTATTATTTAGCACCTGGGGTTTTAAAAACCTTTAAAAAGATGTTAAAGACTACAATTAAAGATTATATTGATTTAGAAGATTTAAATGATTTTATAAATATTTCTAGTATTGAAAAAGAAATTGCAAAAATTAATACAATAGATATTACTGTAGAATATTTTGAAAAATTTTATAAAAACTCAGAATTAATGAAAAGATTATTTGATATGTCAATTAAGAAATCTTTAGAAAAAACAGATAAAAGAACATATCAAGCAATGGAGGCTTTTGTTCATAATTTAAATACAATGCATTCAAGAGCAGGAGCTCAAGTACCATTTTCATCAATAAATTTTGGTACTGATATATCTAGTGAAGGTAGAATGGTTACAAAAAACTATATGCTTGCTAGTGAAGTTGGATTAGGTCAAGGGGAAACACCAATATTTCCAATATCTATATTTAAAGTAAAAGAAGGTGTTAATTATAATCCAGGTGATCCTAATTATGATTTATTTAAATTAAGTTTAAGAGTATCTGCGAAAAGGTTATTTCCAAATTGGTCTTTCTTGGATAGTTCATTTAATAAACCATATTATAAAGCAGGAGATTATCGTACTGAAGTAGGTTATATGGGATGCCGTACAAGAGTTATTGGTAATGTTGTAGATCCAGATAAAGAAATTACACCAGGAAGAGGAAATCTTTCATTTACATCAATTAATTTACCGAGAATTGGTATTAAACATGGAATTGTTGGTAAAAATGCTTTAGATAAAGCTGATATGAAAGGTTTTTATGAAGAACTTGATGATATGATGGAACTTGTAAAAGATCAATTGCTTGAAAGATATGATATTCAATGTAATAAAAGAGTTTATAACTTTCCATTCTTAATGGGGCAAGGGGTATGGCTTGATAGCGATAAATTAAAACCAAATGATAAATTAAAGAAAGTGTTAAAACATGGTACTCTTTCAATTGGATTTATTGGACTAGCTGAATGTTTGAAGGCTTTAATTGGTAAACATCATGGAGAGTCTGAAGAAGCTCAAAAAATAGGTCTTAAAATTATTGGTCATATGAGAGAAAAATGTGATGAGTATAGTAAAAAATATAATTTAAACTTTACGTGTTTAGCTACACCTGCCGAAGGATTATCAGGAAGATTTGTTAATATTGATAGAGATATTTTTGGTAAGATTCCCGGGGTAACAGATAGAGCTTATTATACAAACTCATTCCATGTTCCAGTTTATTATAATATTTCAATTGCGGATAAACTAAGAATTGAAGGAAAGTATCATAAATTTACAAATGCAGGACATATAAGTTATATTGAACTTGATGGAGATCCATCAGATAACTTAGAAGCATTTGAAAGTGTTGTTAGAATAATGAAAGAAAGTGATATTGGTTATGGTGCAATTAACCATCCAGTAGATAGAGATCCAGTTTGTGGATATGTTGGTATAATAAAGGATGTATGTCCAAGATGTGGTAGAAAAACTGGAGAACCAGTTAGTGTTGATTTACTTAAAAGATTAGATGGAAAGGAATAGGTAGAGTAGTATGGAAAAATTTGAAGAAGAAGTAAAATCAAAAAAAGTAACAGGAGAAGGAGTAGAATTCGAAAGAATTAGAAGAATTACAGGTTATTTGGTTGGTACAGTAGAAAGATTTAACAATGGTAAAAAGGCTGAAGAACATGATAGAGTAAAACATACTTTTAAAACTTGTTCTTGTGGTAAATAAAAGTTAGCTTAAAAAAAGCTAGCTTTTTAATTGAAATAGTGTATAATAAAAAAGACACGAAATTTTGTAAAAAAAGAGGGAATATAGATGAAAGTATTTAAAGATGGAAAGGTATATGTAAATAAAAACGATTTATTGATTCTTAGAAAATCACAATATCAAGTTCCCGAATCTGTTTTTGGTGGTAGAGAAAGTAATTTAATATTATTGGGTATTGAAAAGGATGTTTTTTTAGAATTTTCTGATGAAAAAGATATAGAGTTTTTTAAGAAAATAGATTGGATTGTAGATTATGATTCTGTTAGAGATTTGGATTTGGAAGTATTAAAAAAACTTATGGTAAATACTAAATCTACTATGAATATGTTGAGGGCTAGATTGGATTCAATGGGCAATTTAAATGATAATTTAATAGATGTTATAAGATTTGATATGTTAAAACAAATGCTTTTATCTTTAGAAAGCGTTTATGAATCAAGAGTTACTAAAACTGAGTTGTTTGGTATGCTTCAAAAAACGCAAAACAAAAATGATAGATGTTTAAAAATTTTAAAATTAAAAAATAGGTAAACAAAAAAAGCCTTTTAAAGGCTTAATTTTTTTATTTGGTGTCCTGGGCGAGATTCGAACTCACGACCGATCGCTTAGAAGGCGATTGCTCTATCCAGCTGAGCTACCAGGACGTTTTTTTTGAACACAAATTAATTATAGTATAAAAAAAAGGGTAATGCAAGCCCTTTTTAATTAAAAATACTATTTTATACATTAATTTTTGTGTTTTCATTATTAGGAATACTAAATATAACTTCATTAATCCCATAAGTGTCTCGTAAAGATAGAGCAATCGAGTATTTAACTTCTTCTAGTGCTTCTTCCTCTTTTATATTGGCAATAAGATAATTGTTAAATGATAATTTAATGCCATTTTCAAGTAACTCATAATTTGTAATATTAGCAGATGCTGCTAGATAACTTATTAAATTTGTTTGATATATTGGAGTACTTTTTAATTCTTTGATGATTATTTCAACCTTTTCTGTTTTTTCATTATTTATTTTTGTAACTGGTACAAAATAATGATAATCTTGAAACTTGCTTAAGTAATAAATTGTAGTTTTTGTTGATTCTTTTATTGAATCTAGATTATAGATCTTGTTAATGCCATAGTTTTTATCTAAATAATCTGGTAGTTTTTTTTGTGAGTTTGGTAATTTTGTTAATGGATTATTTTCCACTAAAATTTTAATTTTTTTAATCTCTTTTATTTCTGTTAAAGAATAAATTATTGCTTCAATCATTTTTTCTTCATTGTCTTTATCGATGTTAAGTAATTCTTTACTAAAATTTATTGTTAATATTTCGTTATCAAGTAAAACATCAATTACTTTGGTATTTTGGGGAATAATTGGGTTAAATCCATCTCTAATGTAACTCGATTTTTTAGAATTCTTTGTTAGTGTTTCTATAATTTCTTTTATTTGTTCATTTATATTTTTACTTGATTTAACTATACTAGTTCTTGCTACATAATTTGAGTTATCAATTAAAAATATTGGCATTTCATCTCTTTTTATATAGTTTAAATGTTCTTTAATAATGGTATCATTATTTGGAAAAAAATAAATTATTAATAATATAAATAAAGCAAGTGTTGCCACACAAATTCGTCTTATTGAAGATTTTTTAATCATTTTAAACACCTAATTAATTATATTTTTAAAATATAAAAAAAGACCGAAGTCTTTAACCAATTTTAAGTTCTCCGAGTTTTATTAGTTCAATAATTGCTTGTGCTCTTCCTTTTACCCCAAGTTTTTGTATAGCGTTTGATACATGGTTTCTTACTGTTTTTTCACTTATTTGTAATTTTTGAGCTATTTCAGTGGTTGTTTTATTTTTAACAAGTAATTCAAATACTTCTTGTTCTCGGTCGGTTAATATCTTTTTTTTCATAAATAATCTCCTTAAATATAAAATACTTCATAATATTGTATGAAGTATTTTTAAAAATGTATAGGATTATTCAAATTTTATTGTAATATATTTTTGTTTGTCATACAAACTTTGTATTTCTCTGATGATTTTGTTAGCAACTTCTTTGTTGTGTTCTTTAGAAGCTATTGTAATACTTATTGTATCTCCATTGATTTTTACAAAGTTATCATATTTAAATTTTTCAGTAATTATTTTTTTGATCTTTTCACATTCACTTTTAGAGTTATTTAAAGCTTGTAGGGCATTGTACGCATCATTTTTTTCTTCGATTGTTGCTGCATCATCTAGTAAGATACTTTGATACTCATTCATTTCTTTTAAAACACTTTCATCAGATGCTACTTGAAGTGCCACGATTACATCTGATTCTTTTACTTCTACAGGGCTACTTACATTATTTTCTCCGGCCAAAACACTGAGTGTTTCATCACCCATTGTTACATAGTAGATTCCTAATACTAAAATTAAAGAAAACAGTGTAACGAACCATAAATTTTGTTTGTTTATCATAAATATTCCTCCATCTAAAGCTACTTAACTATATGAAAGATAATATTTTATTATTACTTAATAATTAAAACGAATGAAAAATAGTTGATAGTTTTAAAAAGTCCTTGCATGAATGGGTATTTTTAGATATAATTATTTATAAGGTAATAGGAGATGTGTGCATGCGAAAGATAATTGCTAGTTTAGATATCGGTAGTCATACTATTAAACTCGTTGTTGGGGAAATAGTGCGTAATAAACTAAATATTCTTGCGTGCGTAGATTCTTTATCTAGAGGAATTAAAAAAGGATTTATAGTTAATCCAGAGAGTACGATTGAGGCTTTAGATGATGTTTTTAAAAAATGTGAAGAACAAATAGGTTTTAAAATAACTAAAGTAATTGTTAGTGTTCCAAATAATGGAATGGAATGTTTCTTAAGTGAGGGGTATGCTTCTATTACAAATGATAATAATGTTGTAACGGGTAATGATATTATTAAATCAATGCAAACTGCTATTCAAGGTAAAATAATGGATAATAGAGAAATTGTAGCTATACTTCCAACAAAGTTTTTGCTTAATGATAGTGTTGTTACTGATATGCCATTAGGAATGCAAGCTGAAAAATTAAGAGTTAAAACAGTGGTAGCAACAGTTCCTAAGAAAAATGTAACACCAATTGTTAAAATACTTGAGAAAATGAATGTAACAGTGGTGGATATAACAGTGGGACCAATTGGCGATTATTATGAATTTAAAAATGTTAAAAATAGTGGGGAAGTAGGAGCGGTAATAAATATAGGAGCTTCTAAAACAAATGTAGCAATTTTTAATAAAGGTATTATAACTGGTTGTGAAGTAATTGATATGGGGGGAGAAGCTATCGATTATGATTTAGGCTATGTTTATAAAATAAATAGAAAAGATGCATTATATTTGAAAGAATCTATTGCACTAGCAGACAAAACAAATGCTCAACCAAGCGAATCAATTATTTTAGATAATAAAAATGGTGAAAAAATTAAAATTAATCAATTTGATGCTAGTGAAATTGTGATGGGAAGATTAGAAGAAATATTAAATTTAGCAAAAAAACAAATAAATCTCTTAACAAAAAAGGAAATTAGTTATATAATTGTTACAGGGGGAGTTACAGAAATAGCTGATTTTAAAAATATTATGAATTATGTTTTTAAGGATGCTGAAGTAGGTACGGTTGTTGAAATAGGTGCTAGACACAATAAATTTTCAACTTGTGTAGGTTTAATAAAATATTATGATAGTAGATTAAGATTACGAAATAGAGATTTTTCTATTTTAAGTATAAGTGAACAAGAAGAATTAAGTGGAATACATAGAAAGGTAAACATATCAGATGATTCTTTATTAGGAAAGCTGTTTGGATACTTTTTTGATAATTAGATGGGAGAATGGAATATGAATGGATTACAGATGGATCAAATAGCCAAAATTAAAGTAGTTGGTGTAGGCGGAGGTGGATGTAACGCCGTAAACCGAATGATTGAAGAAGGAGTTAAAAGTGTTGAATTTTATGTTGTTAATACGGATCTACAAGTTTTAAATGCTTCTTTATGTCAAAATAAAATACAAATAGGTAAAAATATTACTGGAGGAAGAGGAGCTGGAGCTAATCCTGAGGTTGGAAGAAGTGCTGCTTTAGAAAGTAAGAATGAATTAGAAGATGCACTTCAAGGAGCAGATATGGTATTTGTTGCTTGTGGACTTGGCGGAGGTACTGGTACTGGTGCTGCTCCGATTATTGCTGAAATTGCTCAAAATATGGGAGCTTTAACAGTTGGTATTGTTACTAAACCATTTAGATTTGAAGGTAAAAAGAGAATGGAAAATGCTTTAGTTGGTTTAGAAGAATTAAGAACTCATGTTGATAGTTTAATTATTATACCAAATGATAGATTAAGGGAATTAATTGATAAAACTACAAGTTTTGAAGATGCATTTAAAGAAGTAGATAATGTACTTCATAGAGGTGTTCAATCAATATCAGATTTAATTGCCGTTACGGGAGTTATCAACCTTGACTTTGCAGATGTTAAAACTGTTATGGAAAAGAGTGGTACAGCAATCATTGGTATTGGATGTAATGCTGGTGAAAATAGAGCTATTGAAGCAGCTAGACAAGCAGTATCTAATTCACTTTTGGAAGCAACTATTGAAGGGGCTACAAACGCTATTGTTAATGTAACTGGTGGTAAGAATCTTACTTTATTTGAAATTGAAGATGCTGTTGAAACAGTTAGAGAAGCAGCAAACTCAGATATAAATATAATCTTCGGAGCTATAAAAAATGATAATTTAACTGATGAAGTAATTGTTACTGTTATAGCAACTGGATTTGATGATGAAGTTGGAGAAGAAGCATTATTTAGTGATGAAGTGCATGTTCAAAAAAGAAGACCTACTCCTGAAGTAGATGATGAGTATGAAATTCCACCATTCTTAAGAAGCGATAATTATTAAAAATTAAAAAGTATCGACAAAAAGTAACAAATTATTGTTACTTTTTTTTTTATAATATTTTTGGTGATAATAATGAAAATATATTTAGATTTAATATTTTTACTTAATTTTTGTTATGATTTATTATTACTTATGACAATTGATATTACTTTAAAAAGACATATGAATATAAAAAGACTATTTATTTCTGCTTTATTCGGAGGTTTATCCTTAGGAATATTGTTTTTACCATTTAATAAAATATTGTTATTTATTATAAAAATTTTAGTTAGTATATTAATGGTGTTAATTGCTTTTAAATATAAAAATATTAAATATACTTTAATGAATTTGTTATATCTTTATATGTGTAGTGTTATTCTTGGTGGTTTTTTATATATGTTAGATATAGAGTTTAGTTATAAAAGAGAAGGGATGATTTTTTATTTCGATGGGTTAAGTATAAATTATATTTTACTTTTATTAGTGGGACCTTTAATACTAGTTTTGTATATTTGTGAACATAAAAAGTTTAAGAGTACATATAATTTTAATTGTAAGTTAGAAATAGTTTTTAATAATGGAAAAATATTATCTTGTAACGGATTTATTGATTCAGGTAATAAACTTAGGGATCCAATTAGTAAAAAATATGTAATAATTATATCTAGAAAAATTCTTTCTAACTATATTAATATAAGAAGCCCAATGTATGTTCCATATAAAGCACTCAATAGATATGGATTAATTGAATGTTTTAAAATCAAATATTTAAAAATTAATAATCAAATATTTACTAATTATTTAATAGGTATTAGTAATAATGAATTTAATATTAATGGTAGTGATGTATTACTTAATTATAAATTAATGGAGGATATATGTTTAGAAAAATAATTGAATGGTTGGTAGTTAAGTATAATGAAGTGTTCTTTGTGGGGGCTACGGATAAATTGCCACCACCATTATCTAAGGAAGATGAGTTAAAATATTTAATTAGGGCTAAAGCTGGAGATGAAGAAGCTAGAAATATTTTAATAGAACATAATTTAAGATTAGTAGTATTTTTAGCTAAAAAGTATGAGAATACTACTTATGACATTGAAGACTTAGTAAGTATTGGTTCGATTGGATTAATTAAAGGAATTAATACTTATAAAATAGATAAAAATATAAAATTAGCTACTTATGCATCAAGGTGTATTTCTAATGAAATATTAATGTTTTTAAGAAAAAACAAAAGAAAAAAAGCTGAAGTTTCTTTAGAAGATGCCTTAAATTATGATGCGGAAGGAAATGAACTTCATCTTGAAGATATCCTTGGTACAGATGCTGATTTGGTTCCAAATGAATATGAAAAACAAGTTGATAAGGAAATACTTTCTAAAGAAATTGAAGATTTGCAAGATAGAGATAAAGAAATAATGACTTTAAGATATGGTCTTAATAATACAAAAGAATATACTCAAAAAGAAGTTGCTGAAATACTTGGTATTAGTCAATCATATATCTCAAGAATTGAGAAAAAAGTAATTAGAAAATTAAAACAAGTAATGATAAGATAATGTAAATGTCATGTAAATGTAATTGTAAAATGTATTGCAAACTAAAAGTAAACTGGTTATAATTTAATTAAGCTAGCAGGGGAGCTAGAATAAAAGGGATAGTGTGAACTGGTTAGCCAATTCACTATAAAAATAGAACTCGGTTTTTGAGTTCTATTTTTAGTATTCTGTAACGTATAAATCAATGTATTCTTCCAGAGTTAAATTATTTTCATAAATTATTTTGGCAGCTTCTTTACCTACATAACGAATATGCCAGTTTTCAAATTGGTAGAGTGTAATGTTTTCTTTATCTTTTGGAAATCTTATAATAAATCCATATTTATAAGCATTATTGTGTAGCCATTCATAATTTTCATCAGTTAATCTCACATTTGATAAAGCAATATTTTTTAAATCAATTGATAAACCTGTTTGATGTTCTGAATAACTTGGACGTGCTGAATAAGTATCGGCTTTTTCCACACCTTCTTTGTTAACATAATTTGTATATAAAGTTCTTTGAAATGATTCATCACGAAATGCTGTTGTGGGCATTAGTTTGATATTTATTTCTTTTTTAGCAGAGGCTTGAAGTTCTAAGAATGGTTCTTTAATAATACTTCGCATTGGAACCTTATTTCCATAAGCTCCATCTAAATATGCTAAATCACTTGGTTTATAATTTTTAGGTAAATGATTATATTTGTTAACAAGCACTAATAAATCATTAGCATCTTTAACTTCTTGGGTATCTGTGTAAACTGGTAAATCTAGTTTTAGGTTTACTTTAGTAACTATATCTTTATAGTCTAAAGCTTTTTTTTCATATTTAATATATCTATCAATGTTACTAGCATTAAAGTTTTTAATTACATAATAATTAGATATATCCTTATAGTCCATTTCTTTTAATATATTTATATTTTTTTCGCTTAATTTAAATAGGTAATTTATTTCTTTTCCAGAGTATCCTTTTGGTAAAAACGTTGTTAAAATACTTTCAAAATCCTTTTTATTATTAAATTTAATGTCTTTATATTCTTTTAAATATTTTTCATCATAAATATTATTTAATAAAACATATTCTAAAGTTTTAGAATAGTCTGAATCTTTAATATTATTTTTGTTCATAAGTTCCTTAATTTCACTATTTGCTTTTTTTGTATCTGGAGTTTTATGATCCATAAAATATTTTGCTGTGCCAATTACTAATCCACCTATTATTAGTAATAAAATTATTTTGGTAATACTTTTTTTCATTTTTCTTTTTTTCTTCATTTATTTTCACCTTGTTTTAATTATATATTATTAATTTATAAAATACAATAATTGTTATAAAATAATTGATTTTGTTAGGAATTTATAGTAATATTTTTGTATACATCAAAGGAGTAGATAATTATGTTTGAATATATGGGAGATAGAATAAGTAATGCATTAAAGAATATTAGAGGTATGGGAAAAATTACTGAAGATAATATTGGAGATGCGACTAGAGAAATTAGAATAGCGTTACTTGAGGCTGATGTTAACTATCAAGTAGTTAAAGAATTTGTGGCTGATGTTAAAGCTAAAGCCTTAGATGCTGAAGTTGGGAAAAGCTTAAAACCTGATGAAGTTTTCTTAAAAATTGTAAAAGATGAATTAGTTACATTACTTGGGGGAGATTATGTTTCTTTAGAGGTAAATAAAAAACCCACAATTTTAATGCTTGTAGGGCTTCAAGGTAGTGGTAAAACTACAACTGCAGGAAAACTTGCAAATTATTTAAGAAAAAAATATAATAAGAAGCCATTACTAGTTGCTGCAGATATTTATAGACCAGCCGCAATAGATCAATTAAAAACATTAGGTAAAGAATTAAATATAGATGTATTTAGTAAAGATGGTAATGTTACTAAAATAGTTAGTGATGCAATAGAATTTGCTAAAGAAAATAATAATGATTATATAATTATAGATACAGCAGGTAGACTTCAAATAGATGAGGCTTTAATGCAAGAATTAAAAGATGTTGATGAGGCTGTACATCCACATGAAAAAATCTTAGTTATTGATGGTTCTATGGGGCAAGATGCTATTAATGTTATTACAGGTTTTAATAGCGCTTTAGATTTAACTGGATGTATTTTAACTAAGTTAGATGGAAATACTAAAGGTGGAGTTGCTTTATCGGTAAGACATTTAACACATATTCCAATTAAGTTTGTGGGTACAAGTGAAAAAATGGATGGATTAAGTGAATTTTATCCAGATAGAATGGCTGAAAGAATACTTGATATGGGGGATATTCTAGAAATAGTAAGTAAAGTAGAAGATGTTATTGATGAGGATGCTGCAAGAAAACAAGCTAAGAAAATGAAAAAAGGTACTTATGATTTAAATGATTTTTTAAGTAACCTAAAGCAAATAAAGAAACTTGGACCATTAGAAAATATTTTAAAAATGTTACCTCAAGCAAGAAAAATGGGACTTAATAATATATCAATAGATCCAAAAGATTTAGCTCATGTTGAAGCAATACTTCAATCTATGACACCAGAAGAAAGAAGAAAACCAGAAATATTGAAATCTTCTCGTAAACAAAGAATAGCAAAGGGAAGTGGAAGAAGTGTTGAAGAGGTTAATAGACTTTTAAAACAATTTGAAATGATGAAGGACATGATGAAAAAAATGTCTAGTGGGAATATGCCTTTTTAAAAAAATAAATATAAAACACCAGTCTTTTACTGGTGTTTTATATTATTTTTGAATACTACGACATCTTGATAAAATAAGTTCGTTATATTCTTTAGTATTCTTTATATTTGTTATATCTAATCTTTGTAATTGTTTAAAATATTCTTCTTTATTCATATTTAAATCTAAATTAATGATTTTATATACTAAATAAAAGGCATAGTCTGGATCATTTTTATAAATCATAAATAGGTTAGTTGCAATATTAAATGCAATTACATATATGTAGTCTCTAGCGGGTCTTAAAGTCATTATATGTGATATATCTTCTTTAGTTAATACCTCTAAAAGTTCATCAATATTTTTTCTTAATGTAGTTAAAGTTTCATTTGCCTTTATTTGAATTATTTTTAATAAAGTTAATTCGCTATTTAAGTTTTGGGCAGAAGAAAGATGCTTTGATAATGTATTATATCCATTTATTATTGCTTCTCTTTTAAAATTATTAATAAAATATTCATTGCATATAAGTTCAAAAAATATGCTAATTATTTCTATATAGATATTTAATTCATTATAAATTGAAGTTTTATAATTTGTAGCAAATTGAATGGCATGTCCAAATTCATGCGCAAATGTCATTATATCTTCAAATTCATTTTGACGACATCCCATTATATAAAACTTTTTGAAAAATTCTAAGTAAATGATTTCTCCGGTATAATCAAGTGCATCACCATTTATAAATCTAATTGATTTTTTATTTTCATTATATATTTTTTGAAAAATTTCCCAAGTCTTTTTGTTTGTTCCATATTTAAAAAAGTCGTGTAAATAGTCTATGATTTCTTTTATACCCATGTTCCAGTATTCTGGAGTTAAATTAAAATTATCTTCTTCAATTTCTTGTGTATCATCTTTTATAGCGGATAATTCTTGGATTTGTGACCACAAAAACCTAGATGAAATTAATTCTTTGTAATCTTCTTCTAAAAGAATATCAATACTTCCGGGAATTCGTTCTTTACTTAAGTTAATTCTTATTGAATCTATCGTATCTAATATTATTTTTTTACTACTTTGTGGAGTTCTTAAAAGAATCTTTTCTAATTCTTTTTGTTTTTCTTTTAATTCATTTTTAAAACATGTTTCCATATATGCCCCCTAGTAGAAAGTTATTCTAACATATTTTTTATAAATATTAAAGAAAATTCTTTATAATATTAAAATTTAATGTTATAATTATTTGAGAATAGGTGATATACATGGAAAAAATAAATGGTAGAAAATTATCTTTAATTTTTATATTTATATTAATACTTTTAGTTATAGCTTTGTTAGTGGGTAAGTTTACATATTCTTATTTGGGACCTACGATAAGTGACGATTTAGAAACTCAAGGAGAAGTTACAGCAAGTGGAGATACCTTGATATTTACAAAGGGAAATAATTTAAGTTTAAGTGCCACAACAGATAGTTTTACAACTGGGGGTACTAATTTAAGTACTACAACTAATCCAAAGGTTAAATTAGTGGCATCAACTAAAACTAATCAAGCTAGTGCTACTTATTATGTGGGAGTTGTTATAAATAGCAATTCATATACTTATACAACTAGTGATAATACTGCAGAAGTAATACTAACTATTAAAGATGAAAAAGGCAATAATGTTACATCTGGAGTAGATGGTTTAACTTATGTTACTTCAGGTGGTGTTTCTGGTTTTGATGTTACTGGTAAAACTGGTTTATTTAATATTAAAACAGATTATCCAATATCTACGACTTCATCAAGTACTGGAACAACTCATACTTGGACATTTACTTTAACATTTGTAAATTTAGGTACAGACCAATCAGAAAATGAAAATGCTAAAATGTCAGTGGATATTTATCTTCAAAAAAGTAGTGAATTTCCATCAACATTAGCAGATGTATGTTCTGATGGAGATAATCTTTCTGAATGTATTACAACTTTAAGTCAAAAAAGTGTATCACCGGTGTCTAAAATATATTATCATGACTCAACACTCGCAAATGGAGCTGGAGATAATTCATACAGATACG
>UQVR01000006.1 GCA_900544625.1 uncultured Mycoplasmatota bacterium | reverse complement strand
TTGTGGGAATGTGATGGATTTGTTTAGCGTGGATGGCGGGTGTATCCGCCCCACGTGGGGGTGATAACTTTTGGCTCTCGAAATCTAGTGGGGAGTTTTTATAGAAAAACTTCGAAATCTGATGGGGAGATGATGAAAGTATTTTATCATCTCTTTTTATATGTGATAATGAATATAGAAAGGGGTGAAATTTTTTAGCGAATGAGCTAAGAAAAATCATGGGGTTAGATGGAGGTTATAAAGTAATTAAGGTAGAAGAAAGAAAGGAAGGTAAAGTAATAGCTAAGTTTATATATGTAGAAACAACATCAAATAAGTGCAAATGCCCAAAATGCGGTAAACATACAAAAAGTGTTCAAAAGCATTTGAGTTTATAACTTATGTCGTGCTTATAAAAAGAAGATTTATATGTCATAGTTGTAAATATAAATTTACGGAACAAGTAACAATTCAAAGGAAAAATAAAAATATATCTAATAAAGTAGAACAGAAAGTGTTAAAGGATTTAAAACTGTATAACCTAAGCTTAAAATATATTGCAGAAGAAAATAATATAAGTGATAACACAGTAAGAAATATATTAAAAAAACATATAAAAGATTATCTAAAAAACGTAATAAATCTCCCGAAGGTTATATCATTTGATGAATTTAAATCAGATACAAGAGAAGGAAAATATGCATTTGTATTAAATGACCCAATACATAAAGAAACGTTGGATGTACTTTCAAATAGAAAAAAAGAATACCTAATACAATATTTTACTTATTGTGAAAATAGGCATTTAGTTGAGTATGTCATATCAGATATGTATGAGCCATACCGAATAGTCACCACAATAATGTTTCCTAAAGCAAAGTATGTGGTTGACCCATTTCATTATACCAGATATATAATGGATGGATGAACATTTTAGTGTCATTGAAGAATTAAAAGTATCATATCAGTTAAAAGAAATGTTTGAAAAAAATATATAACTCATTTATAAATTTGAATTTTTAAAAATGGTACATTGAATCTCTTAAAAATGGTACATTAATGTTGACTCCGTTATTTGTTTAGTGAATAAATTATAATACTTTAATTGTTTAATTTTTAATTTTGTTCTGTGAAAATGATAGACAAGTAATTAATAATTTGATAAAATAAAGTAGTACGAAAAAGTTGTATAGAATGGAAGTGCTCGTTATGGCTAAAATTATATCACTTGTTAATCAAAAGGGTGGAGTTGGTAAGACTACCACTAGTATAAATTTAAGTGCTGCATTAGGAAAAATGGGTAAACGTGTACTATTAATAGATATGGATCCACAAAGTAATGCTACGACTGGATTAGGTTTAAATAGTAATGATTTTAAGAATGATATATATGAACTTATTACGGGTAAATGTGAAGTAAAAAAAGCAATAAAGAAGACTAAATTTCATAATCTTAGTATAATACCTGCTACAATAAATTTAGCTGGTGTAGATGTAGAATTTGTTAAAAGAATGCTTGAAGATAAAGAATTTAGTCAAAATATGCAATTAAAACTAAGACTTGATGAAATAAAGGATAATTATGATTATATAATAATAGATTGTCAACCATCTTTAGGTTTAGGTACTATGAATGCGTTAGTGGCTAGTGATAGTGTAATTATACCTGTTCAATGTGAATTTTTTGCATTGGAAGGGATTACGCAACTTTTAAATAGTATTATAATGGTACAAGGAAGTATGAATCCTGGGTTAAGGATTGAAGGTGTACTTTTAACAATGTTAGATGGAAGAACAAATATAGGGCTTGAAGTAATTGAAGAAATAAGAAAATACTTTAAAGATAAAGTATTTAATACAATAATACCTAGATTAGTAAGATTAGTAGAAGCACCTAGTCATGGAAAACCAATCAATGAATACGATCCATTAAGTAGAGCTACGGAAGCTTATGCTAATTTAGCAAAGGAAGTGGTAAGTAGAGATGGAAACTAAGAAAAAAGCACTAGGTAAGGGACTAGAACAATTATTTTCTAATAATGTAATAGATTTTGATAATTTTGAAGATACTGTTATTGAAGAAAATAAAAAAGATGTAACTGAAATTAATCTGGATGAAATAAGAAGTAATCCATATCAACCAAGAAAAACATTTGATACAGCTAGTTTAAATGAACTTGCTAAAAGTATTGAAGAATACGGTGTAGTTCAACCAATAATAGTTAAAAAAAGTATTAAAGGTTATGAATTAGTTGCAGGTGAAAGAAGAACTAAAGCTGCAAAAATAGCTGGATTAAAAAGTATTCCTGCGATTATTAAAGATTTTGATGACCAAGAAATGATGGAAATTGCTTTAATTGAAAATATTCAAAGAGAAGATTTGAATCCAATTGATGAAGCAAGTAGTATTAGTAATATAATTAAATTACGTGGCTATACGCAAGAAGAATTTGCAAGTAAGTTTGGTAAGAGTAGGACATATGTAACTAATATGTTGGGTTTATTAAAATTGCCTGAAGAAGTAAAGAAAATGGTTGAAAAAAATAGTTTAAGTATGTCTCATGCTAGAGTTTTAAGTAAGATGGATGATGAAGGAAAAGTAATAGATCTTGCTAAAAAAATAGTTACTGATGGAATATCGGTGAGAGACCTTGAAAGAATAAGTCAAGATGTAAAAGAAGAAGTAATTATTAAAAGTAATTCTAGAAGTAATAAAGGATATGATCATAAATATAGAATGTATGAAAATATTATTATGGATAATTTAAATACTAAAGTAAGAGTTAGTAAGAAGAAAATAGAAATATATTTTGATGGGGTAGATGAATTAGAAGAGATACTTTCTAAGATGAATGTAAAAGTTGAGGAAGAGTAATGAATAAAGATTTTAATTTAAATGATGATGTAATAATGAAAAAGCAACATGCTTGTGGTACTAATTTATGGACTATTACAAGAAATGGAGCAGATATTAAAATCAAATGTAAAAATTGTGGAAGAGAAATCATGATGGATAGATTAGAATTTATGAAAAAATTAAAAAAGGTGATTGTAAATGAAAAAACTTCGAACTAGAGAGAAAATTGGCTTACATCCCGTAATGATGCTTTTAGTCTTAAGTTTTGCCACAATTGTTATTAGTGGAATACTCAGATTATTTAATGTTCAAGCAACATTTAATAAAATATCAAGTGTTACTGGAGATTTTCAAGTTACTACAGAAGCAGTAAATTCATTATTTAGTTTAAGTGGCCTTAAATATATATTTACTAGTACTGTTAGTAATTTTGCTAACTATGCCGTACTTACTAATTTAATTATTATACTTTTAGGTATTGGTATAATGGTTAAGAGTGGATTTTTAAAAACAATTATTACATTAATGACTAAAAAGGCTAAGAAAACATCTGTTACCTTTGTATTAGTATTAATATCAATACTTGCAAGTTTAATTGGAGAATTATCATATATCATATTAGTTCCTTTAGGAGCATTATTATTTTTATATGGTAAAAGAAATCCAATGATTGGAATTATTACAACGTTTGCAAGTCTTACTTGTGGTAGTGCTTTAAGTTTATTTTTAACTAGTTATGATTCTAGTTTAATAAATATTACTTTAAATAATGTTAATATAATAAATAGTGGATATAATATATCTAGTTGGGCATTTATATTGGCTAATGTAATTTTAATAATTGCTTTATCTTTTGTTATTACAAATGTAACAGAAAATTATTTAGTTAAAAAGTTACCTAAGTATGAATTTTCTGAAGAAGAAGTTGAAGAAGAATTAGTGTTAACAAGAAAGCAAATGAGAGGTTTATTATTTTCTTTGTTTGCTGGTTTATTATATTTATTAATATTTATTTATAATATTATTCCAGGACTTCCTTTTTCAGGTAATTTACTTGATTATAGTCAAAGTTTATATATAGATAAATTGTTTAGTTATAATTCATTTTTTAGTAATGGCTTTGTCTTTGTAGTAGCAGTATTCTTTGTAATTTTAGGCTTATCATATGGAATTGGTGCTAAAACTATAAAGAATAATAAAGAATTTGTTGATGCTTTAGGTCATTCTTTAAATGGAATTGGTAAAATACTTGTTATGATATTTGCTGCATCAGCATTTATTAATATATTTAAACAATCTAACATAGGTAATGTTGTAGCTGGTGCTTTAACTAACCTTATGCAAAATAGTAACTTTGGAGGGTTACCTTTAGTATTATTGTTATTTATATTTGCAGGTGTTATTGCTTTATTTCAACCTACGGTATTATTTAGTTATAATATTGTGAGTGGAGTTATAATTAAACTTATGAATGCTGGTATTTCTCCGGAATTTACACAACTTGTGTTTAGATTAGGTAGTAGTGTTACTTTGGGTCTTACACCTGTATTTGTATATTTTGTTGTTTATTTAGCATATTTAGAAAATTATAATCAAAGTAATAAACCAATAACTATTAAAGAGGCTATAAAATATCAATTACCATATGCTGCGGTTACATGCGTAGTGTATCTATTATTTATAATTATATGGTATTTAGTTAAGTTTCCAATAGGTGTTGGAGCTGGCGTAGGATTGGGGGTATAAAATGAGTTTAAAAGCTGGAATTGTGGGTTTACCAAATGTTGGTAAATCAACTTTGTTTAATGCAATTACAAAACAAAATATACTTGCTGCGAATTATCCGTTTGCAACAATAGAACCAAATGTTGGTATTGTATTTGTACCAGATAAAAGAGTAGATTATTTAGCAAGTATGTATAAACCCAAAAGTGTTGTTCCAACAACTTTTGAGTTTACGGATATTGCTGGTTTAGTCGCTGGTGCTTCACGTGGTGAAGGTTTAGGTAATAAATTTTTATCCCATATTAGGGAATGTGATGCCATAGTGGAAGTAGTAAGATGTTTTAGTGATCCAAATGTTACTCATGTAACTGGTAAAGTTGATCCAATTAGTGATATTGAAGTAATAAATATTGAATTAGTACTTGCAGATTTAGAAGTAATAAATAATAGAATTGAAAAAATTGAAAAGAAAGCAATAACTACGAAAGATAAGGATTCTTTAGCAGAAGTAGAGGTCTTAAAAAAATGTAAGGTTGCTCTAGAAGCAAATACACCACTTCGAAGAATTAGTTTTGATAAAGATGAAAAGAAGCTACTAAAAAACTTTAGTTTCTTAACGATAAAACCAATTATATATGTTGCTAATGTAAATGAAGATGATGTTGCGGTTGGGGATAATGAATATTCTTTAATGGTTAAAAATTATGCAGAAGCTGAAGGTTCCGGAGTTATAGTTATGTGTTCTAAACTGGAAGCTGAATTGGCTGGACTTGAAGATGAAGAAAAAGAATTATTCTTACAAGAAGTTGGTATAAGAAATAGTGGCCTTGATAAATTAATATTTGCTACATATAATTTATTAGGACTAGCAACATTTTTTACTGCTGGTACGGATGAGGTAAGAGCTTGGACTTTTAAAGTTGGAATGAAAGCTCCGGAATGTGCGGGTATTATACATAGTGATTTTGAAAGAGGTTTTATAAGAGCAGAGGTAACTAGTTTTAGTGATTTAGAAAAATATGGTGATGAAAAACTAGTTAAAGAAGCTGGTAAACTTCGTGTTGAAGGTAAAGAATATGAAATGCAGGATGGAGATATTTGTTATTTTCGATTTAATGTATAACAAAGGAGGAATGTATAATGGAAGATAATAAGTTATTAAGTAAATCATTTTTGTGGATGTGTATTGGACTTTTAGTAACATTTGTTACTGGGTTTGGTGTATCTATGAATGAAAGAATGTTGGAAAATATTTTTGCAGGGAGTTCTTTTTGGATTCTAATTGTATTAGAATTAATATTGGTAATTGTTTTATCTGCAAGAGTTATGAAAATGAGTCCAACTGCTGCGAAGATATGTTTTATTTTATATGCTTTTGTTAGTGGTTTAACATTTTCAAGTATATTTGTTGTTTATGAATTAACAAGTGTAATGATGGTATTTTTAGTTAGTGCCGTAATATTTGGAGTAATGGCATATATTGGATACAAGACGAATGTAGACTTGTCTAAGGTTGGATTTTATTTGCTTATGGCTTTAATTGGGGTTATAGTGGTATCGGTAATTAATATTTTTCTTGGAAATGGAATGCTTGAAATAATTCTATGTATTATTTGTTTATTATTATTCTTAGGTATTACAGCATATGATGTTCAAAAGATTAAAGCTTTGGAATCAGCTGGATTACCAGAAGATAATTTAGCTATTTATGGGGCATTAGAACTATACTTAGACTTTATTAATATATTCTTACAAATATTAGAATTATTTGCTAAAAATAAGGATTAGTTTATGGATACAAGTTTAAAAAGAATAATTGCTTTTGTAATTGATGTTGTTATAATATCTCTTGTGGTTAGTTTAATTAATTTATTACCAATTGATCCATATCAAGAAAAGTATAAAGATACTTATGAAAAATATAATGAAGTAGTTAAGAAAAGTTCTGAAGATGGAAGTCATGATTATAAAGATGAAATAATAGAACTTAATTATGAAGTTTATAAATATAGAACTTATAGTAGTATTATTTCTGCGACAGCTTTAATACTTTACTTTGGTGTTGTGCCAGTTGTAATGAATGGTCAAACAATAGGTAAAAAGATAATGAAATTAAGAGTTGTTAGTATTAATGATAAAAAACTTAATTTCTGGAAGTATTTAATTAGAATAGTTATATTAAATAATATATGGTTAAGTTTAATAAATGTTGGAGCTGTATATATTGTAAGTGGGGTAAAATTTTATTATGTAACTTATGTCATAAGTATGCTTAGTTCATTAATATATATGTTAAACTTAATAATGGTTATGTTTAGAAAAGATAATCGAGGTTTACATGATATGGTGGTAGGTAGTAAAGTTATACAAGTAAATGAAGATGTTATAATAGAAAATGTAGAAGAAGTAAAAGAAAAAGCAAGTAAGAAAGAAAAAAAGAAATAATTCTGTAACTTAGGTTATAGAATTTTTTTCTTGACAAGGAAATTTGTTTATAGTATTATTTATTTAGTAGAAAGGATATCTAATGTATAAACTTTGAGAGAAAGGAGGCTATGTTGAGGTTTAACAATTTGAAAAGGTTATCTTTTGATGAAATTGATAATTTACTTGATTATTTAACAGATGGTGAAGAAGTATTGGAAGAAGTAATTTTAAAAAGGAAAAGTATAACTGTTAAAACTAGTAAAAAAATATATTATATTGAATCTTTAAATAATTCTTGTGTTGGAACTGGTTATGGCATTTTATGGGATCAATGATTGTTTACTTTCACACTGAAAAATAAAAAAAATTCAGTGTGAAAATAAAATATTTGTTTACATTCATACTTAAGTGTGTTATTATTTAAGTATGAAAGGAAAATTTGTATGAACTACGAAAATAAAATTATAGAATTATTTGATGGAAAATATTTAAAAACAAGTGATGTGGTTAGTGCTGGAATACCTAAAGTGTATTTAACTAAATTAGTTAAAAATGGTATAATTAAAAGAGTTAAAAATGGTTTATATATTAACTCTCAAACATTTCCAGATACTATGTATGAAAATTTGGCTAATAGTAAATACGGGATTTATTCTAGTTTGTCTGCTTTATATTTATTGGATTTTAGTGATAGAATTCCAATGATTTATGATGTTACTGTTCCCACTGGATATAAGGGTTATTTGCAAAAAATTGAAAATGTAAAATTGTATTATGTTTCAAAAAAAATTTATAACCTTGGCTTAGTTGAAGTTGATGATATGTTTAATAATAAATTAAGATGTTATGATTTAGAAAGAACAATTTGTGATATTGTAAAGTATTATGATAGGCTTGATAAGGAAATATGTAATAAGGCATTAATAGATTATTTTTCAGGAAATCATAATGAAAAAAATTTGTTTTTGTATGCTAAAAAGATGGGTATTTATGAAAAATTAATTAAGAAAGTTGAGGTGTTGCGATGAATAAAGATAGTTTAAAAGCAAAAGCGAGAAATATGGCTCAAAAATATAAATTAGATAGCAAATATATTATTCAAAATGTAATGTTTGAAGCATTGATTAGAAGAATATCAATCTCTAAATATAAAGAAAACATTATTATTAAGGGAGGTTTTTTATTATCTTCTATATTTGGTTTTAATCAGAGAAGCACGATGGATATGGATGCAACTTTAAAAGGAATGAATTTAACTAAAGATAATGTTCAAAGTATTATTGAAAATATTATCTCTATAGATATAAAAGATGGAATTCGTTATGAAATTTTTTCTATTAAAGAAATGAGATTGGATAAAAAATATCCTGGTTTTAAGGTTCATTTGTTAGCTTATTTAGATGATTTAAGAACTCATTTATTAATTGATCTTACTACTGGTGATATTATTACTTTAAAAGAAATAGATTATGAATACAATACTATATTTGGTGATGAAACAATAAATATTTTGTCATATAATATTGAAACTATAATTGCTGAAAAATTTGAAGCAATTATTTCAAGAAGTGTTGTTAATTCAAGAATGAAAGACTATTATGATTTATATATGTTTACCACAACAAAATGGAATAACATTAATAAAAAGATTTTAGTTAAAGCAATAAACAATACTTGTAATTGCAGAGATACAATCGAATCTTTAAAAGATTCTAGTTATTATATAAATTTAATAAAAGAAGATGAAAATTTAAAAAAATTATGGAGTGATTATCAAAGTAAAAATGAATATGCAAAAAATATAACCTTTGAAGATACAATAGATGCTATTAATAAAATAAATGATTTATTGTTGGAAAGTGAATGAAATTGTGTACATTTTTCTTGTATTTTGAACATATATTTGTTATAATACTTGCGAGTAAAAGAAATTACTCCTTGCTTCTAAGGAAGCCGAGAAGACCGTAAGGAGGTGAATATTGATGACTAAGTATGAAATTATGTTTATAGTTAAATCAACATTAGATGAAGAAACTATTAAGAAAACTAGTGAAGATTTACAAAAACTTATAAACAAGAAACCATCTAAAGTTATCGAATTCAAAGAAATGGGTAGAAAAAAATTAGCTTATCCAATTAAAAAAGAAGTTAGTGGATACTACTATGTTATGACTGTTGAAGTAACTAATGAAACCCTTCAAGAATTTGATAGAAAAGTTTCTATTAATGAAAATGTTTTAAGACATTTAATTATCAAAGTTGAAGGAGAATAAGAATGAACAAAGTAATATTAACAGGAAGATTAACTAGAGATCCTGAATCAAGAATGACTCAAAGTAATATGGAAATATCAAGATTTTCACTTGCTTGTCAAAGTGATTTTGTAAGTCGTGATGGTGAAAGAGATACTGAATTTATTAATTGTGTTGCTTTTAATAGAAGTGCTCAAACTATTAATAGATATTGTCGTAAAGGACAAATGATTCTAGTTCAAGGAAGAATTAGAAATAACAGTTATGATGCTCAAGATGGTACTAAAAGATATACAACTGATGTTGTAGTAGATAATTTTGAATTCTTAGGAAGTAAAAATGAAAATGGCGGTGCTAGTTATAGTGCTCCAGCTAGCAACAATAGTGTAGCTTATAGTCCTGAGGCTCCAGCATCTAATATTGAAACAACTGATATTAGTGAAGATCCTTATAAAGACTTTGGGGATGAACTTACTTTAAGTAGTGATGATTTACCATTTTAAGTAAAGGAGGATAAGTAAAGTGGCAGAATTTTATCGTAAGAAAAAGAAAATTTGTCAAATGTGTGCTGGAAAAAGCGTAGACTATAAAGATGTTATGATTATCAATAAATATATAAATGATAAAGGCAAGATTTTACCAAGAAGAATGACTGGAGCTTGTGCTAAACATCAAAGACATATTGCTCAACAAGTTAAATATGCAAGATTTATGGCTTTAATACCATTTGTTAAATAATTAAACTCACCAATTGGTGGGTTTTTCTATACTTAAAAATCTTAATGTGGTAAAATGTTGTTGGGTGAAGCTTATGCAAAAAGATAAAAAATTAGTAATAGCATTTTTAATAATAGTTTTTGGTATTTGTTTATGTATTCCATGTAAGTTTATACTTGTTAAAATGGGAATTAGAAATATGAATATGGATAATTTTTCAGAGTATAAAGAAAAAGATGTTAATAATGTTATTGATAAAATAAATAATATTGTGGGTAAAATAGAAAATAGTGTGGAAAACAAAGTGACAAATTACTTTCCATTTTATAATGAAATAAATAGTTTGTATAATAGAGTGGATTTTGCAAGTAATAAGATATTGTTTAAGGATGTACCCATTAAGAAAAATAGTGATGGTGAGTATATATTTTATGATAAAGTAAATGAATTTTATTATTTAACAAATAAATATACAAGTAAAGAATTAGATGAAAGATTAGATAATCAAGTAAAGTTTTTTAATGAATTAAGTAAGAAGAAAATAGATGTAAATATTTATATACCTACGAGATATGAATTTACTACATTAAAAAAAGATAATTTAAGTAATTATGTAAGTGAATTTGTAAGTAAGTTAGATAGCCATATTAATGTAAGAGTAATGGATGTAAAAAGTATAGATGAGTATAAAGAATACTTTTATAAAACTGATCATCATTGGTCAATTTATGGAGCACTAGATGGATATAAAGATATTTGTGATATGCTTGGAATCAATGAAATAAATAATTTAAATATCGTGGAACATAGGAAAAGATTGTATTATGGTTCTTTAGCCAAAACTGCTTTAAATGATAATATAAATGATTATATTAGTGATGTTGATATAAAATTAGATTATGATGTTTATGTAAATGGTAAAAGTGCAGATAGTTTATTTAAGCCTAGAGAAATTAGACTTGATAGAAGTTATAAATATTATGATTATTATGTTCAATATTTTAATGGACAATATGGAAATGTGGTTTATGATTATCATAATAATGATAAAGAAAATTTACTTATTATCGGAGATTCTTATTCATGGCAAATAGATTATTTAATTGCTTATTCTTTTAATAAAACACATGTTATTAACTTAAGATATGATGAATATAAAAATAAAGATTTTAATTTAAGCAAGTATGTTAGTGATAATAATATTTCTAAAGTATTATTCTTGTATGAAGGTGGTTCCACTATATTTGACCAATATGATTATGATTTTGAAGGGAGAGTAAAATAATGGTATTTTCAAGTTTGATTTTCTTATTTTGTTTTTTGCCAATTTTCTTAATCTGTTATTTTGTACCTAAAAAAAGAAAAACAAGAAATATTGTTTTACTTATATTTTCATTAATGTTTTATGGTTATGGAGAGCCCATTTATGTTCTTTTAATGATTTTATCTATTTTAGTTAATTATTATATAGCTTTAATAATGGATAAAAGTCATAATAAAAAGAAATGGTTAATAATTGATTTGATATTTAATCTTGGATTACTTTTTATATTTAAATATACTAATTTTTTCTTAGATAATATAAATAATTTGTTTAATTTAAATATTAAATTTTTAACTATAAGTTTACCAATTGGTATTAGTTTTTATACATTTCAAATACTTACTTATGTTATTGATGTTTATAAAGGTAAGGTTGGTGTTCAAAAAAGTGTTATTAACCTAGGTTGTTATATTAGTGCTTTTCCTCAGCTTATTGCAGGACCTATAGTTAGATATGAAACTGTTAATGAAGAACTTGATGAAAGATGTGAAAATATAGAAAACTTTGCAACTGGCATTAGAAGATTTATTATTGGGTTATTTAAAAAAGTGGTAATTGCTAATGAAATGGCTTATGTTGCTGATACTTTATTTGGTTCTGATATTGCACAGTTAGGTGTTATTGGTATGGTTGTTGGTGGCATAGCTTTTACATTCCAAATTTATTTTGATTTTAGTGGATATAGCGATATGGCAATTGGTTTAGGTAAGATGCTTGGATTTAATTATTTAGAAAACTTTAATTATCCATATATTGCGCGAACTATAACTGATTTTTGGAGAAGATGGCATATATCTTTATCAACTTTCTTTAGGGATTATGTTTATATTCCTTTAGGAGGTAATAGATGTAAAAAGGCGCGTCATATATTTAACTTATTTATAGTTTGGACTTTAACTGGTTTGTGGCATGGGGCTAGTTGGAACTTTGTTTTTTGGGGGCTTTTCTATTTTGTTTTATTGGTATTAGAAAAATTTGTATTTAAAAATATTGATAAACTACCAAAAATCCTTGGTCATATCTATACATTTAGTTTAGTAACATTTGGTTTTATAATATTTTATTTTACAGATACAAGTGCTTTAATAGAAGCAATTAAAACATTGTTTGGTGTTCATGGACTTGGTAACTTAAGTGTATTTAGTCATTATCAAATAATTAGAGTAAGAACGATTCTGGTATTTATACTAGCAATATTTGCATGTACACCAATATTTAAAAATATGTTGGATAAGAAAAATAAAATGAGTGATATTATAATACTTGTGTTATTTATCCTTAGTATTGTAGGTATTTTAGCATCAAGCTATAATCCATTTATATATTTTAGATTTTAAATTTCAAAGTGCAACGAAAGATATTCAAAGTGCAAAATTTGCACTTTGAATATTGTTTTTTTTTGATAAAAATGATATAATAGATGTGTCTTGGAGGTTATGATGAATAAAGGAAATTGGAATTTAGAGCTTTCTACATATATTAAAGAAGGTAATTTAAGTGAAATTGAGAAAACTAAAGCTTGGGAAACCGCGATTGGTCTTCAAGAAGTAGATGGGTTAGAGCCATCAAAATATTTAATTGATACTGCTAAAGAGCATATTGAAGGAAAATTAGATATTAAAGATGTAGAAAAAAGGATAAATAGTTATTATAATGAAACAAAAAAAAGAAATAAAGAAGAAAATAATAGTGAAGAAGCAGATAAGGTTGCGGTGAAAATAACAGAGATATTAAGTGATAATTCTTTTAATTTTAGTCCAACTGAACTTATTAATATTCATCAAAAATTATTTAAGAATGTATATTTTTATGCGGGTAAATTAAGGGATTATAATTTTACAAAGAAGGAATGGGTATTAAATTATGATACAGTTATTTATGCTTCTTATGAAAATATTATGGATCTATTAAAATATGATTTTTCAGAAGAAAAGAACTTTTCTTATAAAGATTTATCTCTAGATGAAGCCATTGAACATATATGCATGTTTACATCCAATATTTGGCAAATACATCCATTTTGTGAAGGCAATACAAGAACAGTTGCAGTTTTTATGATTAAATATTTAAAAACATTTGGATTTAATGTTAATGATGAAATGTTTGCTAAACATTCATGGTACTTTAGAAATGCACTTGTTAGGGCAAACTATCGAAATTTTAGTAAAAATATCTCTGAAGATATGACCTTTTTGGAAAAATTCTTTTATAATTTATTGACTGATACCAATTATGAGTTAAAAAATAGATTTCTTCATGTAGATTTTGAAAAGAGTGTTGATAATACATTAAAAAAAGATAAGGGAGATTATACTTTAGAAGAACAAGCAATAATTAATATAATTAGAAAAAATCCTTTTGTAAAACAAGAAGAAATAGCTAAGCAATTAAATAAATCATTAAGAACTATTAAGACTATTATGTCTTTAATGCAAGAGAAAAAAATGATTGTTAGAAATAATGGAAAAAGGAATGGAGAATGGGTAATTTTGTAATAGTTTGGTTGCAGAATTATCTTATCATGTGATATAATATTATTTACTTAAAGGAGGTCTTTTAGATGAAAGTAATTTTATTAAGTGATGTAAAAGGGAAAGGTAAAAAAGATAGTGTAATTAATGTAAGTGATGGTTATGCTAATAATTATTTAATTAAAAATAATTTAGCTGTTCCTTATACAAAAAGAAGTAGTGAAATATTAAATGAAGAATTAGATGAAAGACAAAAAAATGAAGATGCTTTAGTGGAAAGTTTAAATGAAATAAAGAAAAAGTTAGATGGAAAAACAATTATATTTAAAGTTAAAACTGGAGCAGATGATAAAGTGTTTGGCACGATATCAAATAAACAAATATCTGAAAAATTAAAAGATATGGGATATAAAATAGATAAAAAATGTATTAAAAGTGATGTAGCAATAAGTAGTTTAGGGGTTACTAAAGTAAGTGTTGAATTACATAAAAAAGTTAAGTTTGACTTAAATGTTGAATTAGTTAAATAGGAGGGTTTATGGCAAGAAGTATGCCTCAGAATAAAGAAGCTGAGATGAGTGTCTTAGGTGTTGCTTTTTTAAATAATAATGAAGTAAGTAAGATAGTTGAAGAAGTAACGAGTGATATGTTCTTTGATGAGAGAAATAGATATATTTTTAATGCAATTAAAAGTCTGCATGAAAGTAAGACACCAATTGATGTAACAACCCTTAGAAATGAACTTGATAAAGATAAGAAATTTAATGCTGTGGGGCTTGATTATATTACTGAAGTAATAGATAGTGTAGTAACAAGTGCAAATTTAGATTTTTATATTAAGATAATTAAAGATTATGCTATAAGAAGAAATTTAATAGAAACAGCAAGTGATATAATTACCACTACATATGATGAAGAAGATGTAAATAGTTTACTTGATAATGCTGAAAAAAACATATTAAATGTTGTTAGAGCAAGAAGTGTTGGAGATTTTGTACCCATTAGTGAAATTTTAAGAAGAGCCCAAGCAAAATTGGAAGAACTTGCTAAAAATAAAAGAAGTATTACAGGTATTGAAACTGGGTTTCCTGATTTTGACAAAATAACAACTGGTTTACAAGGTGGAGAAATGATTATCTTAGCTGCTCGTCCTGGGATGGGAAAAACAGCTCTTGCTTTAAATATGGCTGCTTATGCTGCGACACATACTAAAAAAGCTGTTGCTATATTTAACTTAGAAATGTCAGCAGAAATGCTTATTAATCGTATGATTTCTTCAATTGGACAAATTGATGCTTATAAATTGCAAACTGGTAATATGCAAGAAAAGGATTGGAAAAGGTATAATGAAGCATTATCACAACTTGCTGATACTAATATTTATATTGAAGATAATGCAGGTGTTACTGCTCAAGAAATTAGGGCTAAATGTAGAAGACTTGCTAATAGTGAAGATGGTTTAGGTTTAGTAGTAATTGACTACTTACAATTAGTTAGTTCCGGTTCAAGAAGAGTTGAATCTCGTCAAGTGGAAGTATCAGAAATTTCTCGTTCTCTTAAAACCATGGCTTTAGAGTTAGGCGTTCCTGTTATTGCTCTATCACAGTTATCAAGAAGTGCTGAAAAAAGAGAAAGTAATCAACCGATGCTTGCAGATTTACGTGAATCTGGATCTTTGGAACAAGATGCCGACATGGTTTTATTTATAAATCGTAAGGATTATTACGAAAAAGCTAAAGATTTTAATCAAAAAATAGTGCCAGCAGAATTAATTATTGCTAAGCATAGAAAAGGAGGACTTGGAACAGTTAACCTATTATTTGAACTTAATATGAGTAGTTTTAAGAGTCAATTAAAGGCCACTGGAGATGAAAATGAATAATAAAAGTAAAGTTATAACTGCTATATTATCAATTCTAATTATTGTTTTATATTTTGTAAATGAAAAGAATGATTATAAATTTGATGAAGCAAGTAAAGCTTATCAAATTTATTTAGATGGAAAAGAAATAGGTTTAATCAAAGATGAAAATGAATTATATAGTTTAATTAATAAAGAGCAACAAAATATAAAAGATCAGTATGGTGTTGATTATGTTTATCCTCCGGATGGACTTGATATAGTAGAAACAAAAACATTTGATGAAAACTATATGGGGGTAGAGGAAATATATGAAAAAATTGAAAATGCAGATGATTTTACTATAAAAGGTTATATTATTACAATTAAAGGTGAAGATAAAGAAAAACAAAATATTGTTATAAACGTTTTAGATAAAAAAGTGTTTGAAGATTCTTTAAAAAAATATGTTTTATCTTTCGTTACAGAAGATGAATTAAATAATTATAATAATGGAAATAGAAGTATAAATGAAATAGGGTCTATAATAGAAAATATGTATTTTAATGAGACTATAACTATAAAAGAAGGTTATGTTAGTGTTAAAAATAAAATATATACTGATTCTGAATCATTAAGTCAATATTTATTATTTGGTCCTGATGCAAAGATGGATACATATACTGTTAAATCTGGTGATAGTATTGCTAGTATTAGTGAAGATAATAAAATGAATCCTCAAGAATTTTTAATTGCTAATCCTAAATATAAAAGCGAAGATGCAATGCTAGCGGTAGGAAGTTTAGTAAATATCACTATTATTAATCCAATTATAACTTTAACATATAGTGTATATGAAATAAATGAAAATATTACACCATATACTACAGAAAATCCAGTTGTGGATAATACAAAAGAACCTAGCTATAAAGAATTAACTAGAGTTGGTGTTAATGGTATAACGTTAATTCATAGTACATATGAAGTAATTAATGGGGAACGATCAACTGGTGTTGAAATTAAAGATCGTAAAGTAATTAGAGAAATGGTTCAAGAACAATATACGATTGGTAGAAGAGCAGGTGGTTATTATTATCCTACTAGTGGATGGGGTTATCCAACGGAATATCCATTTGTTATTACAAGTCCTTTCCAATGGCGATGGGGAAAACATCACGATGGTATTGATATTTCTGGTACCGGTTATAGATCAAGGATATTTGCTGTTGCTCCAGGAACTGTCGTTGAAGTTGGTTACAGAAGTACTGATGGTAACTATGTAATAATTGAACATGAAAATAATATTTATACACAATATGCTCATATGTATCAGGCTTTAGTTGTAGAAGGTCAAACTGTTAAAAAAGGAGACCAAATCGGAGAAATGGGAAATACAGGATTTGTAGTTCCTGCCCCAAGTAAATATAATCCAATTGCTGGTACTCACCTTCATTTTGGGGTATCAATTGGCTGGCCATTCCATGGAGCGTATTCATTCCAAAATCCAACGAGGTATATAAGGTTCTAATGAAAGTAGTAGTGTTATCATCTGGCTCTAAAGGAAATGTAACTTATTTAGAAATAAATAATAAAAAGTTTTTGTTAGATGCTGGGAGAAATTATAAGTATATAAATGAGAATTTAAAAGATATTGGTGTTGATGTAAAAGATATAGATTATGTTGTTATTACTCATAATCATAAAGATCACGTATCAGCATTAAAAACTTTACTTGATAAAACTGGTGCGGCTTTAATAGTAAGTGAAAAAATGTTTTATTCAATTGAAGATGTAAAAGATTATAAACATATCATTGTACTTGAAGATGAAATAAACTTAGATGGTATTCATATAACATCATTTAAGTCTAGCCATGATGCACCGGATTCTAGAAACTATGTGTTTGAATATGATGGTAAAAAAATAGCATACGTTACTGATACAGGTTATGTTAATGCTAAAAACTTTAAGTATTTGAAAAATTTAGATATATATTTGTTTGAAAGTAATCATGATATAGAATTATTAATGAATGGCCCATATCCTGAATGGTTAAAAAGAAGAGTTTATTCTGATGAAGGACACTTATCTAATAAAACAGCATCCTTTTATCTCACTAAATTAGTGGGAAATAAAACCAAGAAAATTGTTTTAATTCATTTAAGTGAAACAAATAATTTGGAAAGTATTGCTATGGAAACAATTAATAATACATTTTTAGATTATGGGATTGATTTTCATGATATAATTTGTGCAAAACAAGATGAAAAAACGGAAGTAATTGAAATATGATAAAAATATTATGTGTGGGAAAGATTAAAGAAAGTTATTTGGATGATCTTATTAACGATTATAAAAAACGAATAGGAAAATATATAAAAATTGAAATAATAGAATTAAAAGATGATATAAATTATGATAAAGAAATAAATAATTTAATAAAGAATATAAAAAAAAGTGATTATAATATAGGATTAGATTTAAAAGGTAAAATGTGTTCAAGCATTGAATTTGCAGAAAAGATAAATAAAATTTTACCTCAGAATAGTAATTTAACTTTTATAATCGGAGGTTCTTTGGGTTTGAATGATGAGGTTAGAAGTCATTGTAATGAATTAATTAGTTTTTCACAAATGACTTTTCCTCATGGACTATTTCGAGGTATTTTGCTTGAACAAATATATAGAAGTTGTAAAATTAATAATCATGAAATGTATCATAAGTGAGGTTATATGAAAGTAAATGATGTAAGAAATATGAAAGCAGCATTGACACATTCTGGTAAGTTTCATGCAGATGATGTTTTTGGAGCTGCTTTCTTACAGATTATAAATCCTATGTTGGAAATAATACGAAATAATAATGTTCCATATGAATTTTATGGATTAGTTTTTGATATCGGCATGGGTGAGTTTGATCATCATATGGCTAATAATGAGTGTAGAAGTAATGGCCATCCTTATGCTTCTTTTGGTAAATTATGGAGAGCTTTTGCTAAAGATTTATATGGAGAATATATTTATGAAAGTATTGATAGAATATTAATTGAAGACTTAGATTTATCTGATAATACAGGTAGTTATAATGCTTTAGCAATAGCTATTGATGTGTTTAATAACAAAGATGTAAATAATAATGATAATAATTTTTTTGAGGCAATGAAATTTGCTAAAAAGATATTAGAAAATATGATAAGTAAAACAAAATTGCATGAAATTGATATTTTGAAAGTAAAAAAATATTATGAAGATGCTGTTGATAAAAGAATTATTGTCTTAAACGAGCCTTTATTTTATAAAGATTACTTACCTTATACGGAGGCAATGTTTGTTGTGTATCCATCAAATCGAGGTGGTTTTGCTGCCCAAGGGGTAACTAAAGATAGTTATACAAATGAATTAAAGAAGGAGTTTCCTTTAGAATGGGTTAATAATTTACCTAATTATTTAAGGTTTTGTCATACATCAAGATTTTTAGTTGCGTCTGATACTTTTGAAGGTATTATGTATGCAGTTCGTGAGGCTTTAAAATGATTGGTAATGATTGGGATTTAAAACTAAAAATAATTTGGGAAAGTCCTGGATTTAAAAACTTTTATAAAAAAATTATACATGAATATGATACTAAAGAGATTTATCCTCCGAAAGACTTTATTTTTAATGCTTTAAAATTAACGAGTTATGAAAAAACAAAGGTTGTTATTGTGGGACAAGATCCATATCATGGTAAAGGAGAAGCTCATGGATTATCTTTTTCAGTTCAAAAAGGAATAAAAATACCTCCTTCTTTAAAGAATATTTATAAAGAATTATATGATGATTTGGGTGTATTGCCTAAGGATAATGGTGATTTAACTGGATGGGCTTTGCAAGGAGTTTTGTTGCTAAATTCTGTTTTAACTGTGGAAAAAGATAAGGCTGCAAGTCATAGAAACTTAGGTTGGGAACCAATGACTGATTATATTATTAAACTTCTTAATTTAAAAAATGAACCTGTAGTTTTTATTTTATGGGGAAATTTTGCTAAAGAAAAAGCTAAACTTATAACTAATCCTCATCATTATATTGTTATGAGCCCTCATCCTTCACCATTTTCTGCTTATTCGGGATTTTTTGGAAGCAAGCCATTTTCTAAAACTAATGAGTTTTTAATAAAAAATGGGCTTGTACCAATTGATTGGTCAAAATAAGATTTAGCTTTTACTAAGTCTTTTTCTTTTTGAATTAAAGAATCAATAATTAGAAAGTTTCTAAATATTGATTCTTTGGTGTTATGCTATTTTTATGATATTAATGTAAGCACTGGTGTCTGATGATGGAGATATAGTTGCTGTATTTGTTGCTTCTATTGAAAGGCCTATTTTATCGTTTGCATTAAGGTTTGCTATTGTACTTCCTACGAAGTCAGTATCTTGATTTGCCGTTAAGCTTTTTCCTATTGTGGTATTACTAATTGGAGTTGTGTTTTGGTTTACTGATATGGTAACATCTGTTGCTGTATTACTACTTCCTGAGAAATAATAATCTATTTTATAAATACCTGTGGTTGGTATAGTTAATTTGTTTTCTGTTTCTTGGGTTATTTGGTTTGCAAGACCATTGGTTGCTAATGGTACATCTTGTGATACACTTGCTGTTAATGAAAGCGGTGTTTGTGATGTTTCATATTTTCGTCCGTAGGTAGATGTTTCTGTAATACCAGCTGGTCCAATTGGCCCTTGATTTCCTTGAGGACCTGTTGGTCCGGCAGGTCCCGTAGGTCCTTCTGCCCCTTGTATTCCTTGAGCTCCTTGTGGCCCTTGAATTCCTTGAGGTCCTTGAGGTCCGGTTGCTCCAGCTGGAATGTTAAATTCTAATACAGCATTAGATGGTGTTCCAGTATTAACTACACTTGCGTTTGTACCAGGATCAGTTGTAGTTGTTACACCAACTGTTATGGTGGCTCCAGCAGGTCCTGTAGGTCCAGTTGGACCTGTTGGTCCGAAGCAAGTGTACGTTATATTTGGATTTTCTTTGTTAAAACAATCTATATATTGTTTTGCTCTTTTTATATTATTGTTCATTTTGAACTCCTTTCATTAATAACTTATGAATTTATGCTGGACATGCTCATGATACTTGTCCATATTTTTAACAATTTGTTTTAATTTTTCATATCTTAATATATCAGAGGTGTTAAGATGGATAAATGTAAAATGATACAAAATGTTCAGAAAAGAAGAAAAGAGTTATTGGATTTAGGGTTGTTTTGTACAATAATTGGTCCGAGAGGCCCAAAAGGTGAAGGAATAAATATTATAGATTATTATAAAAGTGAAGATGAGTTGTTAGATAGACATCCAGTTGGTAAAACTGGCGATGCTTATTTAGTTAATTCTAATATTTTTATATGGAGTGAGAACGATGGCGTTTGGAAGGATGCTGGCTCTATCAAAGGAGAAAAAGGGGACAAGGGAGATAAAGGCGATACTGGGGACGTTGGACCAAAAGGAGAAAATGGTGAAGATGGAAATTGTGAAATAATTGATATCGTGGATACTAAAACTTTGGATGCTGGTCAAATGGCTAAAGTTACAGATAATTTTTCTTTAAATACTCACCATTTAACTATTGCAATTCCCAAAGGCGATAAAGGTGATGTTGGCCCAACTGGACCTCAAGGACCTATTGGACCAATCATGGAAGGTTCAACAGAAGGAATGTTGTTTGCAAGCTTTGCAGAAACGAATATTTCAGGTTTAATGAATATTCAAGATACTTATATTATACCTACAGATTCTGAATTTTTTAAGATAAATGGTAGAAATGACATAATTGTTAGTCCTGGTGTTTATGAAATTGCTTTTTCAGGTGCTATTGAAGAGGTTGATAGTACACATGGAGGGATATTCTATGTTAAAGATGATGCTGGTCAAGTTGTAATGGACCTATCTTTTAAACTATCAGGTGGGGTTGTGCCTCAAATGCATTTTTCTCAAAATATTATATTTGAATTTAAAAAAGATACAACCTTACAAGTTATGGCTGGTATTATTGGCGATGCTGCATCTTCAAGGATTAAAATTAATGATGTAAATTTATTACTTAAGAAAATATATTTGTAAATAAATTGCTTTTAAAAACTTGAAAAAATTTTTTAAATGTGTTATTATGAATATGTCAAGGAAACTTGAATAAAATAAAAAAAGGAAACATTCAGTTTTGCAATGTTGAATGTCTACCTAAATAGTGGCGACATTTAGCCTATTGAACTAAAAGTTCATAGTGCTAAGTGTCATTTCTTTATTATGGCTATTAAAATAATAACTAAAAACAAAATGGTACAAATAAAGTCTAAAAACTTTAAAATAAAAGTTTTATTCTTCATTGTATCAAACCTCCTCTCGTTAAAAGATTTGGTAGACACTCAACGACTGATATATTTCCTATAAATAATTATACAACATTGTGGCTAATATTACAAGTTGTTTTTAAAATAAAATATAGAGAAAATTACACAAAAAAATGCGTAAATTTGTTAATAAAAACTGCTATAGTTTAAAATCATCTATAACAGCGTCTTGCATATTTTTACCATCAAAAAATGGTTTTATTTTATATCCGTGTATTTTTGCTACAATATTTGTTGGGATTCTTTTTATTAGTTTGTTTAGTTCTCCGGTATTATTGTTAAAATAGGTTTTACATGAAGTTAATGTTTCATTAATTCTATCTATTTCTTTTAAATCTTTATTGAATTCTTTAGTATTTAATTCTTCGTGGTCGTTTTTAACTTCTAATATTATGTTGTAGGCTTCAGTTAATTTTCTATCTAATTCATAGTTGGTTATTCTTTTATCTTTTAAATCAATGTATTCTTTTAAATAATCTTTTTTTGTTACAACTTTTTTTATAGCAATATTTAATTTAGCAATTAAATCGTATTTTTGTCTTAAAGATTCATCAATTATTCCTTCAGCTTTATCTATTTTTAATTTATAATTAACTAGGTTATTATATATAGTAGCATATATTATAGCTAGTAACCCTAATATAACAATTAATAGTAATATTATTTCAAATAAATTCATTTAGTATCACCATTAATATTTTATCAAATGAATTACTTAAAGTAAATATGGTTTTAAAAAGTTTACACGTGTATCATTTAGCATATATTAATGTATATGAGGTGGTTTTATTGAAAAAGTTGTGTGATAAAATTATAGAAAAACAAAAACTTAGAAAAGAAATGATGGATTTGGGGTTGATAAGTACAGTTATGGGGCCAACTGGACCAACTGGTGCTACAGGTCCTCAAGGAATTCAAGGCGAAGTAGGTTTAAAAGGCGATCCAGGACCTGAAGGGCCTAGTTTTCCTGCAAGTACAAAGGCTATGTTTTATACTAGTTTTATTGATACTAAAGAGGAAGGTTTACTTACTATTTTGTCTCCGTGGTTGATCCCTAACCCGTCAGATTATTTTGAAGTTATTAATGATAATGAAGTATTAATTAAGCCTGGTATTTATGAAATAACTTTGTCTGGTTTGATAAGTGGGGCGGATGATATTCATGGAGGACACTTTTATTTGCAAGATGAAAATGGTTCGGAAATAAAAGCTTTGTCTTTTAATTTTCCCCAAAGTAATGGTAAATATGAACATTTTTATCAAACAACATTACTTAGATTTGAATCGGATACAAAATTAAGTGTCAATACTGTTATACTAGGTGATACTTATACATCTAGTGTAGAATTTTGTAATGTTAATTTAATGATTAAAAGAATATTATATGATTTATAAAACCTTAAATCCTATGTTATAATAGGGTTGAAAGGTGATTATATGTTTAAAATTGCTAAATTAGAAAAGGTAAATAACGAAAAAGTCAGTATTAATTTAATTACTTATGAACAAAGTAAATATGAAAAAGGTGAAAAAATATTAACAGAAATTGTTAAAACATTATCATTTGATATCTCCGGAGACAACTATTCATTGGGGTTTGATTTAAATTGTAAACTTGAAGAATTATTGGAATTACCAATGAATGAAACTATAGATTTCAAAGATTATATTTTTGATGGTGAGACTTGGTTAAATGTTAAAGGTCTAAATGGCGTAGAGCCCGTAATGGATATCAAAATAACTAGATATTTAAAAAACAAGTTTATTATTTTTCTAACTTTCTTTACTGATTATAGTTATGATGAAAATGACTATGCTGGAATGGCTGAATTTACATTTAATTTAGATGATTATTTAAATTAGATTTATGGCCATTAATTTGACAAATCCTTTAAAATGTGCTAAAATTTAGGTAGTTGTGATACAGTGGGGGTTGTAAATAACTAAATATATAGTCTCATTGTAATTGCAATGAGATTTTTAGTGGGGGATATTATTATGAGAGGAAAATTAACTTTTGCACCTTTTGATGAAAATTTTGATTGTTTTTATACTGATGTATCAATTGGTATTTTTCCATATGACTATGAAATATGTATTAAACAACCATTGGATAAATCTTTTGAAGAACTTATTTCTGATCCATATGACTTTGAAGAAAGTATAGATTGTAATTTAGATGTTGCATCAGATTATCCAGATCAAGTTGAATTATTAGAGAATGTTAAAAAAGATAGATTATATTATTTAAGAAATGTTAGTGATATAACTTTTAAATACGAACCTAAGTTAATAGCTGAATTTGTTAGAAAAAATCCTATTTTATCAACTAAAAGAATTATATTTGAAGATGAATTTGATTTAGATGCAACATTATTAAATAAAGTAAGAGAAGCATTCGGAGAAAATACAGCAAATATTTATTTTAAAATAAATGGAAATAATAAAGAAATTGCATTTAAAGAATATGAAGATACAATTATTACTATTAATAATTTTGTTGATAGTATAAAAAGCTTTGATTTTTCACCATTAGAAACTATTATGTATGTATATGATATAGTAAGGGATAGAATATATAAAGAAGTTGATGAAAATGAAGATAAAATGATTTCAAGAAATTTAACATCGGCATTGCTTGGTGATAAAATAGTTTGTGTTGGATATGCTGTAATATTTAGTACATTATTAAATAGATTAGGAATTGCATGTGATGAAGTTTTTTTAAGACAACCTGGAAAAAAGGTTGGTCATGCAAGAAATGTAATAAGGATTAAAGATGATAAATATAATGTTGATGGAATTTATTACTTTGATCCAACTTGGAATAGTAAAAAAAATAAGTTTGACAATAACTTTATGTTTTCTTATAGGTATTTTGCTTTGACTAAAGAACAAATGGATGAAATTGATAAGGGAAGAATTGTAGATGAAGATTTTCCTTACTTTTCAAATAATATGGCTCAAGAATTTAAAAAACAAGTTGAAAGTGTTGGTTTAAAAAATTTACCTGATGATTTTGTAAAATCAATTAATTTTATGGCTTTATTAGTTAATGGTAATTCTCTTTTTAGTAAGATGCTCTTAAATCCTTATGTTCCAGATAGTATGAAACCTAACAAAGATAATATTTATGAAAGCTTATTAGAAATAGAAAAGTATTTTATAAAACCAATTCCTGCGGAAACTTTAATAAGAGTATTATTTAATGTAAGAAAGCAAGAATATTATAATAATCCAGAAAAGTATACGTTTGCGTTAATAGATTTTTGTAAAACTGTTGCTTGTTCTCATTGGGATTATGAAGGAACTCCGGTGGAAAAATTAATGATGCAATTAGCAGAAACATCAGAAGATAAAATGAAAGTTAATTTTCATCAATCTATAAGAGTGGCAAATGAAAATAATATACCTGAGCAAATTGAACAGGTTAAATTAACTAGAACGCTAAGAAGTATTTATGAACAAAAAATAAATAAATAAATTATATTTTTAGATTTTGCACCTATAATAAGAATAGGTGTTTTTTCTTGTTTAATAAAGTTAGTTGTGATAAACTAGTTATATATGAATAGTGAGGTAATTACATGAAATTTATACAAAATGTTGAGATGAGTAAATATAGAGAATTTGAAAATAAACATAAAAAATCACATTTTTTACAAAGTTATGAATGGGGACAATTTTGTAAAAGAGCAAAAAGGCAAATTCCTCGTTATGTAGGAATGGAAGATAATGATGGTAATTTAGTTGCTACTTGTTTAATTCTTCTTAAGTATACTCCATTTGGTTTTAGTTATGGATATGCACCTCGAGGGTTTGTTTTAGATTATAATAATAAAGATGTAATAAAGGAATTTACTAATTATTTAAAACAATACATGAAAGATAATAAGATTATTTATATTAAGTTTGATCCAGATATTAAATATCAAGATATTGATGATGATGGAAATAAAATTGATGGTGGAGAAAATAACTATGAACTTTATAATTATATGTTAAGTTTAGGATATAAACATACAGGATTTTATAAGTTATACGAAGGAAATCAACCTAGATATACATTTAGAATTGATTTAAAAAAGACTTGGAAAGAAATAGAAGCAAAATTTAATAAATCATTTATGAAAAGTGTTAAAAGAAGTTATAGTTATAACTTAGTTGTGGATAATGATGTAAAGGTAGATGATTTTTATAGATTGATTCAAAGTAATAGTAGTAAAGATGATTTTGATCCACATAGTTTAGAATATTATAAAATATTTAGTGAAGAGATGTCTAAAGATAATAATATGAAATATTTTAATATTAGTATTAGACCTAAAGAATTATTAGATAATATAAGTAAGGAAATAGATGAATTAAATAAAGAACTTGAAGTAAATAAGAAAAAAGAAGCAGATATTAAAAATAAAATAGCTAGATTAGAAAAAGAAAGAGAAGTATTTAGTAAAATAGATAAAGATGAAGTATGTGTTTGTTCATTAATTTGTACTTATACTAAAAATCGGGCATGGAGTTTGTATATTGGTAGTGATGATTTGGCTAATTTTACTTTTGCTGTTACTAGAAGTTATTATGAAGCTATTAAAGATGCTTATGATAAGGGTTATGAATTTTTTGATTTATTTGGGACACCGGGAGATCCTAATACGAAATATAAGAATTTGGCAAAACTTCATGATTTTAAAAGAAAATTTGGAGATGAATATATTGAATTTATTGGTGAATTTGATTTAGTTAATAATAAAATATTATATAAAATGTTACCAATAATGTTGAGTGTTTATAGAAAACTAAGGAGGAAATAATGCTTAAAGTAATAGATGAAAATGTATTTAAAGAATATGCTATAAAAAATCCTTATTTTTCAATTTATCAATTGCCAGAGTGGGGAACTTTAAAAAGTGGTACCGGTTGGGTAAGGCATCTGCTAGGGATTTATAAAAACAATTCTTTAGTGGGTGTAACAATGTTACTTGAAAAGAAAATGCCATTAAATTTAAGTTTATATTATTCTCCACGGGGTTATTTAATTGATGTATTTGATTTTAATTTATTAAAAGATTTTAATGATGAAGTAATAAAATATGTTAAAAAGAATCATGGATTTATGTTGAAAGTAGATCCAAATGTAATTTATGCTACGAGAGATAGCGAAGGTAATTTAAAAGAAAAATGCGGAGAAGAAGCATATTATAATTTTAAAAAATTAGGTTTTAAACATATGGGTTTTAGTCAAAATTTTGAAGATTTACAACCTAGAGTACTATGTAGAATAGAACTTAAAGATACATATAATGATACTTTAGCAACATTTAGCAAAAGCACTAAAAAAAATATTGCTAAAACATATGATATGGGTGTTAGAGTAAAAGTTGTTGATTCAAGTAAAATGGATGAGTTTGTTAAGTTATTAGAAGATACAGCAATAAATAAAAACTTTATTATTAGACCTGCTTCATATTATAAAAAAATGGTTGATTTGATGAATAATTATATTACGCTTTATATTGCTTATATAGATACTAATCTTTATTATGATTATGTTTGGAATACTTTGGAAAATACTAAAAAAGAATTAGAAACATTAGAAACTCAAATGAAAAAAATAAATATTGGGGATAAAATAAAAAGACATCATCAAGAATTAGAAAGCAAGATAGTTAAATTAAATAAACAATTAGAAGATGCAATAGCTTTAAGAAAGACAAATAAAGAAATAAATATTGGAGCTTTAATGAGTGTATTTACAGGTGATGAAGGTATTACATTTATGAGTGGTACTTCATCAAGTTATAAAGAATTTAATCCTAAATATGCTTTTTATAGAGAGCATATTGAAGATTCTATAAAGAAACATTTAAAGTATGTTAATTTCTATGGAATATCTTTGAATATGGATAAAAGTGGTCCTTATTATGGAATATATGAATTAAAAAAAGGTTTTAATCCTGAAATTATTGAATTAATCGGGGAATTTGATTATGTAATTAATCCAGTAGTTTATTATGGTTATAAGTTAGCTTTAAAAGGGTATAAATTTGTTAAAAAAATTAGAAAGTAGAGCTTTGGCTCTTTTTTTGTAATCTAATTAAATTAAATGAATTTTTCCCTATAAACAAATTGACACTTATGTACAATTTGTGTTAAAATTTATGTATCAAGTGTTGCTTGGGAATAGGAGTGATTTTAAGTGAAAAAGGGAATTAAAAAAATATTGTTTTTAAGTATCACTTTTTTATTCTTATTTTCATTTAGTTTAAATGTTAATGCGAGTGTTATAGAAAATGATTTTACAAGAAATATTGTGGTAGCTGCAGGGGACAATTGTCCTGCTTTGGGGGACCCTACAAACTCACAATATCCAGCTTATTGGTTGCAATGGATACTTAATGTAATGAAATATGTTGCTATAGTTGCTTTGTTGGTTTTAATAACAACTGATTTTGTAAAAGCTGTTGCTAGCAATGATAAAGATGCTTTGAAGAAAGCGGGAACAACTGCGATAAAAAGATTTATTTATTGTGTTTTATTATTCTTTTTACCAACAATTATAAGTTTAGTTATGAATCTTTTTGGTGCTTATGGCACTTGCGGTATAGGGTAGGTGAAAATGTATGAAAGCTGATGCTATTGGCTTATTGATGTTTATAGATACAATTATATATAGACTAGTTGATTATGTTTATGATATATTTAATGCTTTGGCAAAAGTAAATATTTTCGATATGAATGACTATAAGACAATTGTAAGTAGAATATATGTTATTTTAGGAATGATAATGTTATTTTCTTTAGCATATTCATTACTTAAAGCTGTTATTAATCCTGATGAATTTGCTAAAGGGGAAAACTCATTTCCTAAATTGATAAAGAATGTAATTGTATCTTTAGTTATTATTGCGGTGTTACCGACTGTGTTTTCAGTTGCTTTCAATTTGCAAAATTCAATATTAAATCAAGATACTATTCCAAAATTAATTTTTGGAAGTGATACAGATTATGATACTGCTACAAAAGAAGATGCTGGGGAAATGATGTCTTATAATGTTATGTCAGCTTTTTTACATCCAAATATTGAGTGGTGTAATGAAAAAGGATATGAAATTGAAGATGGTACTGATATAAATCTAAGTGATTGTGCTTCAAAAATTAAAGGTGATGGTGGATGGTTAGTAACTAATGGTGAAGATTTAAAATCTGTCACAGAAAAATTTAATGCAGGTACTTATGATATTTCAGCATTTAACGATTTTGGTGAGTCTGCCGCTGCTGGTAAAGTGACTTATAATGTGTTTATTTCTACAGTTGCTGGAGTATTCTTACTATATGTATTATTAAACTTCTGTTTTGATATGGCAGTTCGTGTTGTTAAACTAATGTTTTTCCAAATTATTGCTCCGATACCTGTTATTTGTAGGGTTATACCTGGCGGTAAATTAAAGGATGTTTTTAGTGATTGGATGAAAAAAACTATTAGTACATATTTAGAAGTTTTCATTAGAATTGCAATTATGTATTTAGGCGTATTTATGATTTCACAAGTAGTTAACAATTTCTCAAATGTAAATTTTGGTTCCTTAGGGGTAAGTCAAAAGTTAATTGCTAAAGCTTTAATTATTATGGGAGTAGTAATATTTATGAGACAAGCACCTAAGCTAATTGGTGATATGTTCCATTTGGATTCTGGAGGAATGAAACTTGGTCTTATGGACAAACTTGCAATGGGTGGTGCTTTGGCTGCCGGATCTACTTTATTAAGTGCTGGTGGAATGCTTGGAAGAAATGCTGTTAATGCTGTTAAGAATTTTAGAAATACTCGTGGGCAAGGCACAGGAGCAAGAGTTGGTGCAGCATTAAGAGGAATTGGTTCGACTATTGCTGGAACTACTTCTGGTGCTGTAAGAGGATTTAGAACTGGTAGAAACGCTCATAACATTCAGGATGTTAGAAATGCCGCTAGAACCTCAATTGAAGGAGCAACAAGAAGAAGAGAAGAAAGAGATAATATGAGATATAGAGCTCAAAATGCTGTTAGAGAGGCTAGAGGAACAAACAGAACTGGTGTATTAGGAGCTGTTGAAACAGCGGCTGCTGCAGGAGCTTTAAATATTTTTGATAACGCAACAAGAGCGGGAAGATATTTTGGAATTACTGAAGGCTTTGAAAATCTGAAAGCTGAAAATGATTTTTTAACTCAAATTACTAATATTGACGATAATACGGACTCTGTAGCAACTGATTTATTAGGAAGAGATGCTATTGCTCAAAGTGATGCTCTGATGGCTGCGGCAAATACAGATGCGAGTGGTCATGTTAGATATAATATGTCTTATTCTGCTATGAATGAAAGAATGCAGTTATTGCGTAATACTAGTTTTGATTCAGTGGTTGGAAGAACATTGGTTGATTTTCAAGGAAATCAAGTTGTCATAAATAATGAGAACGACTATGCACAATATGCTTCGAATATGAAAGCACAGTTAAATGAAGCAGAACGTGCTGTTAAAAGATATATTAAAACACAAGGATACCGTGGGGACGATGGTGTTCAAGAACTTATTAATCTTGGAATTAACTTAGGCGGAGGCGAAAGACAACGTATGGCTAAGTTGCTTAGTGATAGAAATAATATTGAAAGACTTGTAAGTGAGAATCAAGCTGCAATTGCTGGTTTAAATTCTACTGTTGCCGATCCTGACCATAGAATTGATGCTATTAGTGATGGTCAAGTTGCAGGTATTACAGGTGCTTGGGAACAAATGGATCAATTAGTTTCTAATGCTAAAGATCGTAAAATTGCAATTAAGGCTGAATATGATAGACTTTCAGCTGAAAATTCCAGAAATTCTGGTAACAACAATGGTGGTCATTAAAGATGAATTTAAGAAAGGAATGAATTGGGGATGGATAATTATTTAATACCTGCAAATTCAAAAAAATCACAATTGATATTAGGGTTCTTTACCTTAACTGATATTATATTATTTGGATTTGGTTGTGGAATAACAATATTGTTACTTATGTTAGTGCAAAACGCTAGTGCATGGCAAATGATTATGATTTTGATGCCAGCGTTAATAACTGGGTTCTTAGTAACACCAGTTATGCACTATCATAATGTGTTACAATTTATTATAAATGTAGTTACTTTTATATTTAATCCACGAAGATATTATTGGAAAGGTTGGTGTGTGAAAGATGAAGAAACTAAATAATTCTGCTCCTTCTGGAGTTAGTTATACTGAAGATTGGTTACCTATTCGTCAAATTATGAATGGTATGATACAATTAGATGATGGATCATATGTTACTGGAGTAAAAGTTGCTCCGAAAAATATATTTATTATGGACCAAGGGACACAACAAAATACAATTTATCAACTTAGAAATTTTTATAATAGTATTGATTATGAATTTTGGTTACTTATTGCAGATAGACCAGTTGATATTGATGTATATTTATCTCAACTACAACTTATGTATAATAATGCTCCTACTAATGCGATTAGAAAGCTTATTATGCAAGATATTAATAAAGCAAATTTATTTACAAGTAGTGAGTATAATGTAGTTGATACAGAATATTATATTTTATTTAAAGAAAAAAGATTAGAAATTGTACAAAAGAAGTTACATAATTTAATAAGTGGACTAGCAAGTGCTGGTTTACAATCAACACAAACAAGTAATAATGACTTAAGAATAGTGTTAGATAATTTCTTAAATGGTGGGGAAACCACTAACTTTGGGGCGGTGATGTAATATGGCAAATTTAAAAAGTGAAGTAGCTCCTAAAGGGATGGAGTTTAAACCAACTGAGTTTGTACTAGGTGGAAAATATTCTACAATTCTTACTGTTATTGCTTTTCCAAGGAATATTGCACCGGGATTTTTATCTGATATAACTAATATTCAAGGTGTTAAAATTGCTATTAAACATATTCCTATTCAATTTAGTGTTTTGCAAAAAATGCTTAATAAAGAAATTGCTGATTTAAAAGTAAGATATCAAAGCGAAAAAGACCAAACAATGCAAGAAAGAATAAGACAGGATTATGAATCTTTGGAACAATTTATTCAAATGCTTGCTGCAACACAAGCTAGAATATTTGATTTTCAAATGCATTTAATGGTTACTGCTGATAATAAAGAAGAATTAGAACTTAGAAAAATTCAAGTTAGAAGTTATTTAGATGCAATGGGAATGCGTGCTGTTGCTTTAATGTTTGAACAAGAAAAAGCATTAAAGTCAATATTACCTATTTTCCCTCCGCAAGATATTGAAAATAGAATTGGAACCCCAATTCCATCTGTTACTGTGGCTGCTATGTATCCGTTTGTGTTTGATAGTATTAAAGATCCTGGAAATGCTACACTTTTAGGTGTTGATTTTTCTGGCGGTGTTATATTATTTAATCAATTCTTATATCAAATAAAGAAAGAAAATAATAGAAATAATGCTAATATTATTTTACTTGGTACAAGTGGAAGTGGTAAATCAACTGCTGCAAAAGTACTAATTAGAACTCATATTAGAAATGGTTTTAAAGTAGTATGTGTTGATCCTGAAGGTGAACTTGGTGATATGTGTTATTCTTTGGGTGGAGATTTCCTTGACTTAGGTAAAGGAGGAGAATTTGGTATGATTAATCCTCTTGAAATTGTTATTGATGCTGATGAAGAAGAAATAGCACAAGGATTAGGTTATACTGTTCTTACTAGAACACTTCAACAAGTAAAAGCATTTATGAAGTACTATTCACCAAGTATTGAAGATGATGTTTTAACAATGTTTAGTGATGTATTACAAGAAACTTATAAAAGATATAAAATAGATTATAATACTGATTTTACTAAATTGACAAGTGCGGATTATCCTACATTTGATGATGTTTATGCAACAATAAAAGGTCATTTAGTGGGTATGACTGATGCAACTCATGAAAGAGATGTATTAGAAAGACTTGAATTAAAAGTAAGACCTTTAGTAAAAGAATTAAGATATTATTTTACTGGTAAAACTACTTTAAATATTGAAAGCGATTTTATTGTATTTAATATAAAAGAACTTATGAATAGTGATGAAAATATTAAAAATGCATTATTCTTTAATATCTTAAAGTATGCATGGGGATTATGTCTTGATAAAGATGTAAATACTGTTATGATGGTTGATGAAGCACATGTATTACTATCTAGTCATAATGAACTTGGAGCTGAATTTTTAGCCCAAATTCAAAGAAGAAGTAGAAAATATAATACTGGTACAATAATTATAACTCAACAACCAACAGACTTTGCAGCTTCAAATATTATTACTCATGGTAAAGCAATATTTGATAATGCATCATATTACTTAGTAATGGGACTTAGAAAACAGGCTGTTGATGATTTATCAAAATTAATAGATTTAAATGATAATGAAAAAGAAGCAATAAAATATTATAATCAAGGGGAAGCATTATTTATATGTGGTAATAAGAGAATGAAAATTCAAGTAGTTATTACTCAGGAAGAACTAGATTCATTTGGTTCAGGTGGAGGTTATTAATTTATCCTCTTTTGAGGTGGTTTTATGCAATCAGATAATATTATAGAAAAAGCTCGACAATTAGGTTTAAATACTGGAAATAGTAGTTCTAGTGCTGACAACTTGAGAACAATTGCTTCTCAAGTTGGTTTGAGTGAGTTTAATTCTATGTATGATTTAAATAAATTGGAAAATATACTTGATCAAAGATTAAGTGAAGCTCGTGATGCTGAAAAAGCTAATATTAGTGATATTGAACAGTTGGATAATGGCGGGCCAATTAGAAATGAAAAATTTGGTCAAAAGGAATATGATAAAGCAAAAAAAGATGGAGTTTATGATTCAAATCATTATAAAGCAAAACAACAAGAATTAGATAAAAAGGCCGAAGAGTTAAATCAAGAACGTCAAAAAAATTGGAAAATGAAAAATGGTGAAAACGGACCTGTTAAAGCTGATGGTTCTAACACTAAAAGAAAAAGTAAAATGGATAGAGTAATGGATAATCTTAATTATGCAAAGGCAAAAAAAGATGCTATTACTAATAAAATAGATGAAGCAAAAGCAAATACTTATAATGCTTTACATCCAGTCGAACATGCTAAAAACTTAGCTGAGAGTAAGGCTAAAAATGCAATAAATCAAGCTAAAAAACAAGTGGGTAATAAAGCAAAAATGGCTGCCAAGGCAGCTGGTAAAAAAATTGTTGCTTTTATAGCTGCTAATCCTTGGGTATTAATTGTACTTGGAGTAATAATAGCTATAATAATTATTGTTTTAGTAGTGGCAAGTTCAAATAGTGGTTACGGACATTTTAAAGAAGAATGTAATTATAATTTAGCAACTATTAATCTTACTACATGTAATACTGAAGAAGTAACTAGTGTTGGGTTAAAAGATTATGTTATCGGAGTAACAAATCAGTTAATTTCGGGCCGTAATTATTCTGATAACGCTATTCAAGCAATAATGATAATTGTTAAAACTAACGCTTTAGCTTATGGTGGATATGATAATACTTCAAAAATTTTAGAACTTGATACTTGTACTTATGATTATCAAAAAGTTTCAGATGAAAAATTAAATGAACTATATTCTGATATAGAAAACTATTTATATTTACCAAATAGATTTGATGATACTATTACTACTTTAGATAGTGATGTTTCACTAGCATTGGATAATAATACTTTAGGACAAATAAATGAATTATCTGATGAGTCTTTAACAACAATATTTGATAATATTTATAATATTTCATCTCCAGATGAAAGTAGTACAAAAAATATATTTATTGGTGACTCTAGAATACATGGTATGAAAAATGCTGGTGTTATAAGTGATAAAAATACTATTTATGAAGATGGTCAAGGCTATGATTGGTTTGTTGAAACTGCTATTAATGAAGCAAATAATTTAATGACTTCATCTGGAAGATATAATATATTTATTTGGTTAGGTATAAATGACTTTTCGTTAGAATATGTTGAGAAGTATGCAGAACTTGCTAATAATGAATGGCATAAACATAAAATTTATGTAATGAGTGTTGGTCCTGTTGATGAGGAAAAGTCAGGTATTAAAAATAGTGATATAAGTGAATATAATGAACAAATTGCAAATATGATTTTTAGTAAAAATATTTCAAATTTAAAATATTATAATATAAGTTATGATATATCTAATTATGACTCTACTGGATTACATTATAGTAATTCAGATTATAGAAAAATTTACGGAAAAATGTTTGGAAAATCTGGAAATAGTGGAAGTGGATATAGTTTATATAATTTAGCATCTTATTGTGAATTTGTGGAAACAAAACAAATAGACTATAAAAGTTCTTATTGTTCTACGAGTACATCTGATGCAAATCTTTTAACATTTATAAATACTTTAGAAGGTGTAACAGGTTATTGTGATAATAGTCAAGGATATATTGCTACAGATATTGGAGATGGAACTGTAAGTATTGGAGCAGGTATTACTAATCATAATTTAAGTAGTTCATCTGTTGCTAGTTATATTGAACAAAATAATTGGGATAGTTATTTTACTAAATCTGGAAGTGGATATAGAGTAAATGTTGGCGATTGTGTACCTGTATCAGTTATAGATAAAATAAAAGTTTATTCATTAGATACCATATATGCTTCACCGATAGATGCTGCTGCAGCCAGTGTAGGTATTTCTTTAACTCAATTTCAAAAAGATGCTATAACATCATTTAACTATAATGTTGGTCCTGGATATACTGAAAAGCTATTAAGTGTTTATGCAACGGACGGATATCAAGGGTTATGGGAATATATGAAGCAATTTACTAATCCTGAAAAGTTTTCTTCTACTCTAAAAAAGAGAAGAAAAGCTGAATTTGCTTTATTTGTAACTGGTGATTATACCGATGAAGGAAAATTTTATTCTAGAAATATTGGTGATTATGATAATTATGATTCTGAGGGTATAATGGCAAAAGAAGCAGAATGTAAGTTTGAATTTGGTGGTAATATAGCTAGTGGATTTGCAGTTCCGTTATCGTTTGAATCTGGTTTTGTTTGTACATCCCCATTTGGTTATAGAATTCATCCAATTGATAAAACATCTAAATTACATTCAGGTATAGATTTGGGAGTTGCTCAAGGTACACCAATTTATGCATCAAAAGATGGTGTAGTTGAAAAAGTATTAAATGATGTTACGGGTAGTACACCATCAAGTGGTAATATGGTTAGAATAAGACATGAAGATGGAATGAAAACAGATTATTATCATATGAAATATCATTCTGTCGTTGTAAATGTTGGTGATGAGGTAAGACAAGGTCAAAAAATCGGTGAAGTTGGTTCCACTGGAGCATCAACTGGAGCTCATTTACATTTTACAATTTTTGATATTTCAGGTAAATTAGTAGATCCATATAACTATATTGATTTGTCTCCGCTTGGAGATAAAGTAGCTAATTGTCATCGTTAAAGGAGGAATAATGAAAAGGGTAATTCTTTGTGTAATATGCTTAATTTGTTTGACTGGTTGTGAAGTAAGTTATGATTTAACTCTTACTGAAGAAAGTATAAATGAAGTAACAAAGGTGTATACTGATATTTCTTTAAATGAAATGTACGGGGATGATTTGTTAATTAACTTTTTAAATAATTCTGTTAATACATATGAACCAATTTATTTTAATGATGAAAATTATGATTACTATGAAAGTGGTTATCAAAAAAATGTAAGATTTTATAATATAAATAATTATAGTAATGGAAATTATCAAGGACTTAATATACAAAATGTATTTAGTTTTGATGATTATTATAGATCTAATGCTGTTAAACAATGTTTTGGAGAATTAAATATTCAAAAAAGTAATAATATGTATTTGCTTAAAACTAGTAATAGATGTAATATATTTGATACATATTCTTTATTAAATGAAATAAAAGTAACTATAAAAACTGATTTAGAAGTAATTTCAAGTAATGCAGATGTTGTTAATAATAATCTATATACATGGTTAATAAATAGAAATAATTATAATAATAAATCAATTAAAATAACTATTAATACTGTTAAAGATGATTTAAGTGATTTTACTGGAGATAAAGATAATGTAGTAGATAAAGATGATAATCATAATAAAAAAGACGATGTAAAAAAGGATACTAAAAAAAATAATGAATTATTAATTATCATTGTTGTTATTTGTTTTGCTGGAGGATTATTTATTATAATTATGTTAAAAAAACATATTAAATAATGTTATTTTGTTGTATAATATTAAGAAGAAATGAGGAAATGTTATGAAGTTTAAAGTAGAACCTAAAGATTTTATGTTGTTTGTAATATATTGTGTATTATTGTTATATCTATGTGCTATTGCAGTTTTAAATATTTCATCTTTATCTGCTGATGGTACATTTTATGGATTATTGCCTTTTAAAGCATTTACTCCGGATTACATAGGTGCAACTTTAATTTTATTTATTATTGCAATAGTGGCAATTTTTTCTACAGTTTCGTCTTATATTTTTAAAAGAGAAAAAGGTGAAGTTGGTATTGGTATTACTTTAAAGAAAAAATCAAGTGATGGTTATTCTAGTTGGGCAAAAGAAAAAGATATTAAAGAACAATCTGATGTAGAATGTGTGCATCCAACTGATGAAGTTGTAAATGCTGCAGGAATACCACTTATTAATGATGGTAAAAATATTTGGGTTGATAACGGAGAGTATCATAACTTAGTAATTGGTTCTACTGGTAGTGGTAAAACGCAAACTATCGTTAAACCTATGGTTAATCTACTGGCTAAAAAGGGTGAGTCAATGATTATTACTGACCCTAAAGGTGAAATTTATAAATATAGTGCAAGTTATTTAAAAGAAAAAGGTTATAGAATTATTGTTTTAAATTTTAGAGAACCTCAAAGGGGAAATAGTTGGAACCCTCTTGCACTTCCAAATAATTATTATAGAGCCGGAAATCAAGATAAAGCAATTGAATTATTAAATGACGTTGCTTTAAATATCTTGTATGACCCATCTAATAAAAGTGAATCTGATTTCTGGGAAAAGTCAGCAGCAGACTATTTTTCAGGGCTTGCTTTAGGATTATTTCAAGATGCTAAAGAAGAAGAAGTAAATTTAAATAGTATAAATGTTATGAGTACTGTTGGAGAAGAAAGATATGCTACAAGTAATTATATTAAAGAATATTTTGGTATGAAAGGTGAAAAATCTAATGCTTATATGTTTGCCTCAAGTACTATTAATGCTCCGAATGATACAAAGGGTGGATTACTTGCAACATTTAGACAAAAGATAAGAAATTTTTCTACTGGTGAGGCCTTAAGTGAAATGCTTTCTTATAGTGATTTTAATATGAAAGATATTGGTAATGGTAAAACTGCCGTGTTCATGATTATTCATGATGAAAAGAAAACTTATCATCCATTGATGACTATATTTATTAAGCAATGTTATGAAACATTAATTGATGTAGCGCAAGAAAATGGTGGAAAGCTTCCCGTTAGAACTAATTTTATTCTGGATGAATTTGCAAATATGCCTCCTTTAAAAGATGTTGATGCTATGGTATCTGCAGCAAGAAGTAGAGATATTAGATTTACATTTATTATTCAAAACTTTGCTCAATTAAATGATGTATATGGTGATAATGTTGCAGAAATTATTAAAGGTAACTGTGGCAACTTAGTTTACTTGATAAGTACTGAAATGAAAGCACTAGAAGAAATTAGTAAAATGTGTGGGGAAGTAAAAGTTACTGATGAAAAAGATAAAAATGCAACTAGACCACTTATAACAATAACTGATTTACAAAAAATGAAGTTATTTGAAGCAATAATTATAAGACTTAGAACTAGTCCATTTAGAACTAAATTAGAGCCAGATTTTAAAATGGAATGGGGTATTGAAAGAAAAGAAGAAGAATATCCAAATAGAATGAAACATGAAGTAGAAATGTTTGATTTAAAGAAATTTGTAACTGAAGAGCGAAGTAAAAAAATGGCTCAAAACGGGGAAATACATGATAACAATCCGTTTAAGCCTATGGATTTTGGAATGCCTTCATACAATCCATTTGGAATGCCATCTGCAAGTAGTGGATTTAAACCCAACCCTAGTGGTCTAAGTAGTATGGATATTGATAGTATGCTTAAGGATTTAGATGAAAAGTTTAAAGAACTAGATCGTCAAGAAGAAGAGCAAAAGAAAAAAAATATAGATACTAAATCTGATGATAAATTATTATCAATTACAGATGAAGTAAAAGAAGACCCAATGATTAATATAAAAGAAGAAGCTAAAGAAGAAAATCCCAAAATAAATGTTGATGCAGATAGTAAAGTAATTGCTGATAACGTTGTATCAGATGATGAATTTTTTGATGATTTTTTTGAAGATAGTGATGAATAAAGTTCTGAACCTCAGAGCTTTTTTTGTTGGATTTTGGTATGTTTTGATATGTTTTGTCGAAACGCTTGCAGCCTCATTTTTCTTGTGTATAATAGGCAAGAAGAAAGGAGGAATGGCTGATGCAAGTGAAGGTTAGAGAGCTTTATATGAGAGATAAGGTAGTTAAGAAATTGTTTACCTCTTTTAGTGGTTATCAATATTTAGCAAGAATAGTATGTGAAGTTTTGGATTTACCGAGTGAATTATTTAGTTTTCAAATATTTCATCCCAGTGTGAGAGTTAATGAAAATGTTGTTAATAGTGAAGTAGATTTAATTATCGAAGATGATGAAGCGATAGTTAATATAGAAATTAATACAAGTAATTCAAGAAGTATTCAAAATAAAAACACAGCATATTTCTGTCATCTAATACTAAAACAAATAAAAACATCAAAGGATTATGATAAGGTATTAAAGAAAGTTTATCAGATAAACTTAAACTCTTATGATGTATCGCATAAAGAAAGATTTGTAACAAGAAGTAGATTGATAGATGTTGAGACGAAAGAAGAAGTACATCCAATATTGGAAATAGTAGATGTATATCTTGCCAAAATCATAAAAACTGATTATACTATAATTAAGGAAAGAAAGAATTCATTAGAATATTTATTATACTTGTTAGTATGTAATGATGAAAAAATCCTAAGAGAAGTATATGAAGGAGATAGTCTTATGGAAAAGATGGTAGATGAAGCAAAAGAATTAACAGATAATTTTGACTCATTATTATATTATGATTATGATGAGTTGAAGAAGCAAGAAGCATATGAACTAGGTGAAGCAAGTGGTGTTGAACAAGGTGTTGAGCAAAATAAAGTTGAAATTGCACTGAATATGCTTAGAGAAAATACTAATAGTGATTTTATTTGTAGAGTTACTGGATTATCTTTAGATGAAGTTGAAAAATTAAGAAAGGAACTATAATGTTCCTTTTTTAGGTTAATATAATAGGATAAATTATAATATATTCATACATTATAGTGTGATATATATGAAAAGAATTTCATTTAATGATTTTAATCCTAGTATGGGAATACTTATAGATGTTCAACATCCTGCAGATTTTAAATTAAATCCTACATCTGGTGCTGTTAATATTTATGCTGATAAATTACTAATGGATAGTAAACATTATTTAAATCCAGTTAATAAATATTATATTATTTGTAATAAAGGTTTTTTAAGTCGAAGGGTTGTTGCTATGTTAGAGTATTTAGGTTATGATGTAACACAAGTTTTAAGATAATTATGTATTTTTATGTTTTTGTGGTATACTATTAATGTGGTATATTATGAGTGAATTATTTAATAGTTTTTATAATTTTATTATGAGTACAATAGATTCTTTAGGAGTATATGGGCCATTACTTGGGTCATTATTAATTATATTTGAAAGTATAATTCCTCCGTTACCTTTATTTGTATTTATAACAATTAACTTTGTAGCTTTTGGTAGCATACTTGGTTTTATTATTTCTTGGGTTTGCACTTGTATTGGTTGCGTTTTATCTTATCTTCTAGTAAAAAAATTATTTAGAAATTGGATAGTAAAAAAAATAAAAGATGTAAATTTGCTTACTAAATGTATGAACTATATTGAAAATTTAAGTTTAACACAAGTTACAGTAATATTATCTATTCCTTTTACACCTGCATTTATGATAAATATTGCTGCTGGTTTATGTAATATGGATTTTAAAAAGTTTTTAATAGCTATTTTGATTAGCAAATTATTTTTAGTGTATTTCTGGGGTGTAGTTGGTACAGGGTTATTAGAAAGTTTTCATAATCCAACTAGTATTATTACTGTTATAGTTATGGTTGTTATTGCGTATATATTTAGTATTATAATAAAAAAAGTATTTAAAATTGATTAAATACTTTGAAATGATTTTCTTATCAGTAATAACTCACTTTTTGCTAAATCAGTAGAGCTTAAAGTTTCGTTAATGTCTACATTAAAGAATTTTTTTATTAAGCTAAAACTTTCTTCATTTAAACAAAGATGATTTTCTTGAATAAATTTTCGTATATTTTCCAGTAAAGTTTCAGTTTCTTTGTTCGGATTTTTAATGCTTTCTTTTTTTTCATCTATAACAATTTTATATTCAAATAATGGGTTTATTGCGTTTCCTATTCTTTCTAATCTAACTTCGGCTTTTTGATAATATTTTATACAATGGGGATTAAATATTATTAGTGTATTTACTGCATATGATAAAATTTGATTTAATAAGTCTTTATCTAAATTATGTTTTAATTTGCTAAAATTCATATAAATTCCATCATAATGTTGTGATAGTTTTTCAAAATCTATCCAACTGTTGTGGGGAAATGCTTGTTTTAAATATTCTAAATCTTCTTTTTTTGATACTTCAAATATTTTAATATTATCCTTTAATGTTATAAAACAAGCTGGTAAATTATATGGGTTGTTTGAATTTTTATAATAAAGCATGTAAGAATTAACACATAAAAAGTCTACCCATTCATTATATCCTGTGTATAGTTTGTTATGTGGAGTTGCCCAAATTCCTCCGTATGGTTTTGGGCCAGACTTATTTTCGATGTTTTGAAATAAATCAATAGATATTATATTTGTTCCAACTGTTAAATAATTCATAGGTATCCCCCTTTTGGATAGGTTATATTATAACATAACTTTTATAATTTGCAAAACTAAATTACTTATAGTATAATGATTTTATCATGGAGTGTGTATATGAAGAAATTTTTAGATAATTATTTGGATAAATGTATTGGTATAATATTAATAATAGCTGTTGCTATACTAATTAATAAAATAGTTGATAAATTAATAGATAGAACTATAAGAAGAAAAAGAAAAAAGAATGTAACAACTTTACTTATGTTTATTAAAAGAATAAAGAAATTGATTTTATATTCTTTAATGATTATTTTAGTATTAGGACAATTTGAAGCATTTCATAAGTTTTCTGTAACATTATTATCTGGATTAGGAATTGGATCAGTTGTTTTAGGTCTTGCGGCTCAAGAAAGTTTAAAAGATTTTTTTGGTAGTTTTGCTTTAGTTATAGGTGATGCTTTTGAAGTAGGTGATTTTATTGAATGTACTTCTTTAGGTGTGAGTGGTACTGTTGAAGATATTACAATGAGACATACAATAATTAGAACTATTAATAATAGAAGAATTATAATTCCTAATGGTCAATTAAATTCATATACAATTGAAAACTTTAATTACTCTGATAATGAAAATATGAAACTTGTAGATTTTGCAGTGTCTTATGAATCCGATGTTGATAAAGCAATGAATATTATTAAAGAAGAAATGAAAAAGATGTATCATCCTAATTCAAAGGGAAAGAACAAAGATGTGGAATTTCCAAAAGTTAGGGTAGCTAGTTGGAATGATTCTTCAATAACTTTAAGAGCATGGGTTTGGGGTAAAGATAATAGTGAAACATTTGAAAATATGTATAATTTAAATTATATAATTAAAAAAAGATTTGATAAGGAAGGAATAGAAATTCCTTATCCGCATGTGGTTACTATTAAAAAATAGTTTACATTAATTTGTAAATTGTTTTTTTTGTTGCTGTTGTTTTGTTATAAAAGGTGGTATACTATATACTATAGTAGAGGTGAATTTTATGAAAGCATGTGCAATTAAAGGTGTTAAACAATTTGAAATTAAAGAAATAAAAGAACCAGTTGCAGATGGTAAAAAGGTAATTATTGATGTATTAAAATCTGGCATTTGTGGTTCTGATATTCATTATTGGGTTAATGGTGAACCTAAAGGTTTAGTAATGGGACATGAGTTTTGTGGTCGTGTCGTGGATCCTGGAGATAGACTTGATTTACAAGTAGGGGATAGAGTTACAGCTTTGCCAATATCACCGTGTGGTGAATGTGAGGCTTGCCGTAAAGGAGAAGTTCAATATTGTAGTAAAACATGGAGTGAAGCATTGGGACTTTCAATTGATAATCCTGGAGGTCTTACAAGTCGTATTGCTGTTAGAAGTGATATGGTAATTAAAGTTCCTGATGATATGAAAGATGAAGAAGTGGCAATGGTTGAACCTACGGCGGTTGGTCTTCATGCTGCTCATTTGGGAAGAATTGCTGTTGGAGATGATGTTTTAGTTATTGGTGGTGGAATTATTGGTTTAGTATCAGCAATGTTTGCTAAACTTGAAGGTGCTAGTAGAGTAATTTTAACGGAAACTAATGAAGAAAGAGGAAGAAAGAGTGTAAAACTCGGTGTTGCAGATGAATGGTATAATGCTTTAGATTCAGATTTAGTTCCAAAGATGATGGAAAAAACTCATGGTGGATTTGATGTTGTAATTGAATGTGTTGGTAATAGCGCTGCCGTTAATAGTGCAATTACTTTGGTTAAACCTGGTGGCATTGTAGTATTAGTTGGTGTTGCAACTGATGCAGTACCTACTTATACTGTAATGACCGTTATGAAGGAATTGGTTGTACAAGGTGCTATTGCTTATACTTATGATGAATTTAAATCTTGTATTGACTTAATTGCTGATCGTAAACTTAATGTTATGAAATTTGTTGATGATGTAGTGCCTTTAGATGGTGTTCAAAAAGCATATGAACGCTTAACTAATGGTAAGGATTCAGCAATTAAAATAATTGTTGATCCAAATAAATAAACCTAACTTTAACCGTTAGGTTTTTAAATACATAAAATAAATTAGGGTGTTGTAATGAAAGAATTAGATATAACTGTTTTAGTAAATAAAGATAATCCGTTAGATAGTAAGTATGTTCCTTTAAAGATGTATGTTGTAGATAAAAATGAAAATAATTTTCATAAGTATAAAGATGCTAGTTTAAAGCCTATGCTTAGACAAGATATAAAAAAATATATTGACAAATTACTTAGGGATGCACATTTATTAGGTTTACCTTTAATTGTTGATAGTGGATATCGTAGCTATAATTATCAGCAAGTTGTTTTGAATGCATTAATTAAGGAAAAAGGAGACGAAGCCTATAAATTAGTAGCACTACCTGGAACTTCTGAACATCAAACCGGTTTAGCAGTAGATTTTGCTTATTATGAAAATGGTATATATAATGATGATGTAAAAGAAGATGATAAAGAGGCAATTTGGCTTAAAAATAATTGTTGGAAATATGGCTTTATACTTAGATATCCAAAAGGAAAAGAACATATAACTGGATACAAATTTGAACCGTGGCATTTTAGATTTGTCGGACCTAAATTAGCTAAGAAAATATATGAAGAAAATATTACTTTAGAAGAATATTATCAAAATTTTAATATAATTTTGTAGTGTTTAACTAATTTTTTATAGCTAATTTGATTTCAACAGTTTATATAATGTTTGAAGACTTAAAAATGTATATGAAAAGTTATTTAATATAAATAAATAAAATTAATATAAGTAGGCGATGATTATTCGAATTCTATCGTGAATAGTCTTTAGGTTTTAATGAAACAAAAAAAGTGTTACCATGTGGTAACACTTATACTTTATTTCGTTAGAAATTTAAATTATATGCTATTTATTTCATTAAATCTTCAATAGAAGTATCTAGAATAATAGATAAAAGAACAATCTTTTTTAATGGAATTTTTTTGGTTGAATCATTATCACTTTCAAATCTCTTGTAATGAGTATGGTTATAATCTAATAATGCCGCAATGTTTTCGGTAGTATAAGGATTTATTGTGCTGTTAGCGTAATTCTTTTTAAACTCCTTATACTTTTCCTTTCTTAATTTTTTAATGTTTTTACAAATTCTGTTGTATAAGTCATTATTGTTGCATTTTGAAATTTTTTCTTGTAATTCTTGATAACTATAAATTGCCATATATTTACACCTCAGATATATTATCCCATGAATATAATAATTTACAAGCCACTTATTGACACAATTTGCGTAAAATTGTTATTTTTTTATGCAAATTTTAGATAGATTATGTTATACTATCAAAGTGGAGGAATTATGAAGGATAAAATTGAGTTATATTGTGAATTAAGTCATAAACTTGCTATGGACCACTTAATTGAAAGATTTTGTTTTGAATTAGAAGCTAACAGAGTTTTATTTAATGAAAATGATATTAGTTTAGAAGTCTTAATTAATGAATGTGGAAATAGTGAGGTTTTTAGTGATAAAGAATATAGGTATGCGTATAAAAAAAGTAAAATATTGTTAAGTAAAAGATGTTAGTTCTTTTTTTATTTTGATTAATGTTTTATAATTTTATTATGAAAAAGAAAAGTAGTTTTATATTCATTTTAGGTTTAATTATTATGATTGTATTTTACAATTATAATTATATAAATAAAGAAAGTTTAGCATTACCTTCAGATGTTAGCGTACCTGAGTTTAATGGTTATTATTATATTGAAGTTAATGGAAATATTCCGTTATTTAGTGATGATATTGATACTAGTAAGTCTTTTGAAAATTATAGAGAACTCGATAGTTTAGGAAGAGCTGGAGTGGCTTTTGCTAATATTGGTAAAGATTTAATGCCTACGGAAAAAAGAGGGTCAATTGGGATGATTAAACCTAGTGGATGGCATACTGTCAAGTATGATAATATTGATGGTAAATATTTATATAATAGATGTCATTTAATTGGCTATCAATTAACCGGAGAAAATGCTAATTCAAAGAATTTAATTACTTGTACAAGGCAAATGAATACTAAAGGAATGCTTGATTTTGAAAATAAAGTAGCTGATTACATAAAAAAAACAGGAAATCATGTTTTATATAGAGTTACGCCAGTTTATGAAGATGATAATTTGTTAGCTAGTGGCGTAACTATTGAAGCTAAATCTGTTGAGGATAATGGGAAAGGAATTTTATTTAATGTATTTGTTTATAATATTCAAAATGGAATAGAAATAGATTATAAAACAGGGGAAAGTAGTTTAAAATAATAAATATTAAACATAATAATAAAGGAGTGATATTAGATGTTTAATGAAAAAGTGGCAATAATAACAGGTGGAGCAAGCGGAATTGGGCTTGCAACTGCAAAAAAATTATTAGGTGAAGGTGCTAATGTTGTACTTGTTGATTGGAATCAAGATGTTAGTGATATTGCTAAGAGTTTAGGTAATAATTGTATTGGTTTTAGATGTGATGTATCAAGTGATAATGCTGTTCAAAAATGTGTAAGTGATGTTGTTAAGAAATTTAGACATATTGATTATTTAGTTGCAAATGCTGGTATTGGTGGAGGGCCAAATAAGGCTCATGAGGTTAGCATTGATGAATGGAATAAAGTTATAGGGGTTAATCAAACTGGTATTTTTTTAATTAATAAGTACGTAATTAATGAAATGCTTAAAACTGGTGGTGGTGCTATTGTTAATACATCATCAATGTATGGTTTAGTTGGTACGACGATGAGTTTTGCTTATTCCGCTAGTAAAGGTGCTATTAATCAAATGACTAGATCTTTAGCATTAACATATGCTCATGATAATATTAGAGTAAATGCTGTTGCACCTGGTTACGTTGATACTCCGATTTTAGCCAGTGTTCCCAAAGAAATGAAAGATGCTATGGCTAATCAACTTCCAGTTGGAAGACTTGGCGAAGATACTGAAATTGCTAATTTAATTTGTTATTTATTAAGTGATGATGCAACATTTATAACCGGAGCTATTGTACCAATTGATGGAGGATTTACTGCTCAATAATAAATTTTATATACTTTTTAGGGTGATTTATATTTAATGGGTATTGATAGTGCAATTAATAAAAATTTTTAATTTATAGTACTTTATATAAAAATTATTTCTTTATATGTTAGAGTTTATGATATGGTTTTAAGTGATGTTGTTTATATTAAATATCCAAAAGTAAAACAATAACATTGATTTAAATTATAAAATATTAATAATTGTTAATGATTTTTAATATTTTTTTTGTTCTATAATCTATAACTAGATAGTGATAGTCTACTATACAAGTAAGTATTTGCAAAGTTAAAAAGAATCATAATGTATTAATTTTGTAATTAAATTTAAGTATCAAATATTTTATAATAGTATTCAATGGACAAAAATAAATGTAAAATAATATATGAAAGAATATATAAAAAAAATAAGAATGAAAATAAAAAAGTTGAGTGGAGTACATCCAATGTTGGTTTGTGGAAAAACTTAGTTTTTATGAAACATAAAAAGTGTAGTCGTAAGGTAACGCTGATACTTAGATTTTGTTAGAAATTTAAGTATAGTTCTAGAATTTTTGTTAATTAAATAGTATAATTAAGTTATATATTATTTATTGAGGTGTTTTATGCAAAAAAGAATCAATGTGCAAAAAATGATTAAAATGGCTTATAAGGAAACTAAAAGAAGTTCTTTAGCTATATATTTAATTCTTAGGTTTTTAGTTATAGTTTGTATGATTTTACAAATAATAAGAGGAGATTTAAATAATGCTTTATTATGTTTATTATCATTAGTTTTATTATTTGCACCATTATTTATTCAAAATAAATATGAAATTACCTTGCCAGATGGTTTAGAAATAAGTATTTATTTGTTTATATTTTCTGCGGAAATCCTTGGCGAAATTAATAATTTTTATGGTATTATTCCTCATTGGGATACTTGTTTACATACAATAAATGGATTTTTAGCAACTGCTGTTGGTTTTTCTTTAGTTGATTTATTAAATAAAAATAGTAAAGATATTAATTTATCACCGTTTTATCTTTGCTTAGTGGCTTTTTGCTTTTCAATGACCATTGGTATTTTATGGGAATTTTTTGAGTATGGTGGTGATAAGTTTATGAAATTTGATATGCAGAAAGATACTCTTATTACTAATATTTCATCAGTTTATTTAAATCCTGATAATGTGAATAAACCTATTATTGTTGATAATATTGGAAAGACAGAAATTTTTGATATCGATAATAAGTTATTGTATGTTGTTGATGGCGGTTATTTGGATATAGGTTTAAATGACACTATGAAGGATTTATTTGTTAATTTTATTGGGGCTTTAGTTTTTAGTATTTTTGCATATATTGGTCTTAAAAATAATAAAAAAAGTTCTGTTGTTAAAAAATTTGTTCCCACAAAAGAAAAACGAAAAATAGCTGAGTCAGTTAAAAATAGTTTGAATATTTAAAAGAAAGGATATATTATGGCTTATATTGAATTTAATAATGTTTTTAAAGTTTATAAAATGGGTGAGGTTGAAATTAACGCACTTTCAAATACTTCTTTTAAAATAAATAAAGGAGAATTGGTTTGTATTTTAGGACCTTCTGGTGCTGGGAAAACTACTTGTTTAAATATTTTAGGGGGGATGGATAATTTGACTAGTGGTGAAGTTTTTGTTGATGGTAAATGTGTTAATAAACTAAATGGTAAAGAATTAATTAAATATCGTAGAAATGACATTGGTTTTGTTTTTCAATTTTATAATTTAATTCAAAATTTAACAGTTATTGAAAATGTAGAATTAGCTACTCAATTATGTAAAAATTCATTAAAACCAGATGAGATTTTAAATAAAGTGGGTCTTAGTAATAGAAAAGACAACTTTCCTGCCCAACTTAGCGGTGGAGAACAACAAAGAGTTGCAATTGCTAGGGCGATTTGTAAAAATCCTAAATTATTGTTATGTGATGAACCTACTGGTGCGCTTGATTATATAACTGGTAAACAGATACTTAAATTACTTCAAGATACTTGTAGATTAGAACATATGACGGTAATAATTATTACTCATAATTCTGCAATTTGCCCAATGGCTGATAAAGTTATTAAATTTAAAAATGGAGCAGTAAGTGATGTTATTATTAATAAAAAACCTATGGATATAAAGGATATAGAGTGGTAATATGAAAACTATGTTATTTAAACATATTTTTATGAAAATTAGACAAAACTATAAACGGTTTTTATCTTTATTATTTATGGCTCTTCTTGGGATTGGTTTTTATGCTGGAATTGAGGCTTGTAGTCCAGATATGCTTAAAACATTAGATAAATTTTATGATGATAATGATGTTTATGATATTATGATTATATCTAATTTAGGACTTAACAATAAAGATGTTGATAGTTTATCTGAAATTGATGGTATTGATAAAGTTATAGGTTCTTATGAAAAAGATACATATTTAAAAATTAATAATGAACAATATGTAATTAAAGTACTAGGTTTAAGTGATAATATTAATAAAGTTTATTTAGAGCAAGGAAGATTACCTCAAAATAATCAAGAAATTGTTGTTGAAAAAAAGATGCTTCTTGATAATAATTTAAGTATTGGTGATTATATTAATATTTTGGGTGGAGATAAAAAAATAGTGGGTACTGTTATAAGTCCATTATATTTTTCTACTGAAAGACCTAGTACTAATTTAGGTAGTGGTAAAGTTAATTACTATGCTTATACTTTGAGTGATTTATTAAAAAGTGATTATTATAGTGTTGTGTATGTAACAATTAATGATACTGTAGATATGCTTACTAATAGTAAAGAATATAAGAATTCTATTAATTATTTTGTAAAAAAAATTAATGTTGTTAAAAAAAATAGAGAAGAAGAAAAATATGATGAATTATATAATAAATTAATTTCTGATAGTAAATTATATGGTATTGATATTAATGAAGATGAATTAGTTAAACCACATTGGTACATTTATGATAGACTTGATAACAATTCTTATAAAGAATTAATTAATGCTAGTGATAATATTAAGAATCTAGGTAATGTGTTTCCTTTAATTTTTTTTGGTATTGCAATATTAGTTAGTCTTATTTCTATGATGAGAATGATTGAAGAAGATAGAACTGAAAATGGAACTTTGAAGTCACTTGGTTATAATAATTTTTATATTATTTTAAAATATGTTATTTATTCTTTATTAGCTACTATTGTTGGAGGAATTTTAGGTGTTTTTATAGGTTCATATTTGATTCCATATGTTATTTGGAATATATATAAAAAAATATTTTATATACCTATATTTTTATATTCTATTAATAGTGTATATAACATGTTAGGTTTTTGGTTTTGCATATTATGTATTAGTGGTACTGCCATTATCATTTGTATTTATAATTTAAAAGATGTGCCTGCTAATTTAATGCGTCCGAAAGTACCTAAATCTGGTAAGAAAATTTTATTAGAAAAAATATCTTTTATTTGGAGAAAACTTAAATTTTCTGATAAAATTACCGTTAGAAATATTTTTAGATATAAATCTAGAGTATTTACTACTATATTTGGTATTGCTGGTTGTACTGCTTTGATTTTAGCTGGTTTTGGATTAAAAGATTCTATTAAAAATATAAGTGATTATCAATTTAATAATATATTTAAATATGATAAAATGATGGTTATAAATGAAAATAATGAGCATACTAGTTTAGTAAATAAAATTAAGAATGAAGATATTGTTAAAAATGTTGTTTTAGTTAATTATCAAAGTATTAATGTTTTAAAAAATGATAATAAACAAGATGTATTTTTGATTGTACCAGATGAATTTAATAAATTAAATGATGTTATTTCTTTAATGGATTATAAGGATGAAAATAAAATATATAGTGAATTAATAGATGATACTTGTGCTATTAGTGAAAAAACAGCTAAGATTTTAAATATTAATATTGGTGATTATATTAATATACTTGATAATGATAATAATAATTATAAAATAAAGGTTTCTTATATAGTTAAAAATTATATTAATCAGTATATGTATATATCTAAAAATACTTATAATAATTTGTTTGGTAATTATAAAGTTAATTCATTATTAATAGATTTAAATAAATATAATATTAAAGAAAGTAATGATTTTGATAGTAAATATATTTCTAGTAAAGATGCTATTTCTATTGTTAATAATCTTGATGTAAAGGATGTTTTAAATGATATGTTATCTTCGATTGATTCAATTGTGGCTATTTTAATTATTGCTGCAGCAATGCTTGCTTTTGTTGTTTTATATAATTTATCTAATATAAATATAAGTGAAAGAAAAAGAGAACTTGCGACTTTAAAAGTATTAGGTTTTTATGTAAGTGAGGTTGATAAATATATAAATAGGGAAACTATTATATTAACTTTATTAGGTATTATTTTTGGTTTAAGTTTTGGTTCTTATTTATGTCATTATATTATTTCTACATGTGAACCTGATTATTTATTATTTGATAGACATGTATTTTTATTAAGTTATGTTTTTTCTGCTTTAATTACAATTATTTTTACTATTATTGTAATAATTGTTACTCATTTTAATTTAAAAAATATTAATATGGTTGAATCTTTAAAGAATGTAGAATAGTTATGGAGGTTATATGAAAAAATATATAAATTTATAGTTTTTGGGAAAGAAATAATCATAAAATTGGTGAAATGAAATTTACAACACAAGGATCAGATACAGAAATCT
>UQVR01000005.1 GCA_900544625.1 uncultured Mycoplasmatota bacterium | reverse complement strand
TATTCATATATGATATAACTCCGGAGGAAGAAGAAAAGTATATACAAAATACTGAAAAAAATATTGCTAGAAGAGAAGGATTAAAAGAAGGAGAATTAAATGCTAAAATAAATATTGCCAAAAAATTACTAAAAGACAATTATACTATTGATGAAATTGTTAAATTAACTGAATTATCAAAAGATCAAGTAAAAAATTTATTATAGTTATTTTAAAAGAATAAAACTTTAATGGCGTCCCAAGCTCCACTGAAACCTTCGGTAAGAATTTTAGTTACGGCTTCGCTTAATTTTTCTCCAGATTCAGTAAATTTATTACTGTAATCCACATTTTTGTTATTTATATAAGTATTAACATCAATAATTTTGCCTTCAATTACATCATTTTCAAATTCTTTTATTGCTTCGTCTGTTAAAGCAACTTTATTACTTAATTTTGCTTCGTAAAAACCACTTATGCTTGAAATGTAGAGTCCCATAAATATGATGAAAGAAATCGTTAAAAATTTTTTAAACCAATTAATTTTCTTTTTCATCTTCTAAATACTCATAAATAACTTTGGAAATTATTTTTAGAGTATTGTTCACCTCCTCTATGTAGTTATATTGACCTCCCACTTCTATAAGAATTGTATTTTTGTTAAAGTCTTGATTGTATTTTCCATTGACCCCAGGACCTTTTTTCTCTAAAACTCCACGGCTTAATGTCGGAGCTATTTTTTTTATCTTTTCATTTAATGTTTTAGCTAATTGTAAATTGGGTTCATAATTTTCGTGTTCTAGTCCTACCACGAATAGTATTTTGGCATATTTTTTTCCATCTATTTCTGTAACCGTTCTATCATATGATGCAGCATCACGATGTAAATCTATAAAAAAATCTAGACTAGGATTTTTCTTATAAGCGTTTTCTAAAAGAATTCTACTTGCTTTATAACTATATCCATATTTCCAACCATTCGTATTTAAAACATCTATGATGCTATTTTCTTCTACTATTGTTGCAACTCCTAAATCACTTAAGTATTCACCCAGAATATGACTAGCCAAATATACAGTATTGTTAATGTTAAATGCTTCTAAAAAATTACTATTATATCCTTCGGTTTGATGTGTATTAAAAATATAAACTTTTGGCTTACTATTAGTATTTTTTTCTTCTTTATCTTTTATTACTGGTGTAACTATATCAACATTTGTACCGGTATTTACTTTCTCTATTCCAAAAGAATATTTTAGTAAAAATTCAGTTGAAGATAATCTTTTTATATCATTTAAATTGTAGTTACTAAATGTATCTTTAACTAAAAAATCTATATATGTATTGTTATCCACTTTTATTTCTATTTTGTCATATAATACTTTAAATGTAATTACAAAGGAAATTATTATAATAATGACTACTAATATTAATTTTAAAAACTTCATTTTAAAACCATTTCTTAATTTTAATCTCGTCATACAATCACCTTTAATACATTATATTATAATAAGTGAATATAATTTGTCGAAAGGAATACTTTAAATTAAAAATATTTTAGTTTATAATATTTATAGGTGATTTTTATGAGTAACTTAGTTAAATATGTAAAAAATTGTGGAGATAAAACATTTGATGAATATCCTTTTAATGAAGTTGATGCTGCCATATATACGATATTACCTTATTTAAATTTTATGGGAATTATAAATGAACCGACAATTTTAAAAGATGCTTATTTAAAATCAGAAAATAGATTTTTATTAAAAGATAAAAATAAATTTATGGAAGAAAATAAGAAACTTTTTAAGGTTATGGCTGAATCTAATAGATATAAAAATAATATAATTACTAATTATAAAAAACTAGTAAACAATGAAACACAATTTGGTGCTATAACAATTAAAGTTCCTAAACATTTTAAATTCATTGCGTTTGAAGGTACTGATGATGAACTGGTGGGATGGGAAGAAAATTTTAAAATGGGATATATGTACCCAATACCTGCACAAATTGAAGCAATTAAATACTTAAAAAAAAATATTTTTGTTAATGATTTTGTTGTTTATGTGGGTGGACATTCTAAAGGTGGAAATTTGGCAATAGCTTCTTGTATGGAACAAAATTTTGTAAAAAAATATCAAGTTGATTATGTATTTAATTTTGATGGTCCAGGATTTTTACCAGAAGTAAGAAAATCTAAAAAATTAAAAAAAATTGATAAAAAAATTAAGAATTATTATCCATATGAAAGTATCGTAGGCATGATTTTTGACTCTGTCGGGGACAAAAAGATTGTAAAAAGCAATGCTTATCAAGTATTTCAACATGATCTACATACATGGATGTGGGAAGATAATAAATTTATAACTGCTAATTTATCAGATTATTCTAAAAAAATTCATATTAAAATTGAAGATATTTTAAATAAATTTTCTAAAGAAGAAATTAAAAGATTTGTAAATTTATTTTTTACAATAATTTATAATGCTGGATTTGTTTTAAAAAGTGAACTTAAAAAAGTTGATTTAGTTAAAATTAAAAATATTTTAAAAGAAACCTCTAATTTATCAAATGAGGATAGAAAGCTACTATTAGAAATGTTTAAAGCATTTATAAATAATAGTGGACAAAATAACGATAATAATTAATTATTTAATAGAAAATATTAAATTTATGATAAATTTGCTTGCTAAATATGTAAATATTTGTTAAAATTATTAAGAAACAAGGAAGGAGCTGGATTATGCCAAATATTAAAAGTTCAAAAAAAGCTGTAAAAGTTATTGCTAAAAAAACAGAAAATAATCATGAACTAAAAATGCGTGTTCAAAACCTTATTAAGAACTGCGAAAAAGCTATCGCTGCTGCAAATAAAGAAGAAGCAGATAAATTAAATAAAGATATTCAAAAATATACAGATAAAGCAGTTAGCAAAGGTTTAATTAAGAAAAATACTGCTGACAGAGAAAAATCTAGATTGACACAAAAAATTAAAAATATGAAGTAACAATTGTTTACTTTATTTTTTTTTGATATTATATATATAAGGCAGGTGCAACGATGAAGAAAATGATAATACCTTTTATCTCTATTATTATATTAACAACAACTTTTTATTTTATTAATCCAATTAGTGATAAATTAGCATCAGTATTCGGAGGAACTCCTAAAATAAACTTAAAAGAGGTAAATAAATATTCTAAAGATGGTCATTATTTATATGTTGAAAAGACTGATAATTATATCCCCTATTCTTTACAAGATTTATTTAATATTTATTATTCCGTTATCAACAATGGTTGGGATCAATTTACATTTTATTGTCCTAAAGAATATAAAAATTGTATTAAAGATGTTTCACAAATTAGTGGAGATGAACTAATATTAACGCATTTAAATAATTATGTTCATCCTTTTAATAATTTTACTAATGTAAAGTCTAGTATATCTGATTCAGGAGAAATTAATTTAAAAGTTTTTTATTTATATGATAGTGAAAAAATTAAAGAAATTGATACTAAGACCGATGAAATTCTAAAAAGCTTAATTAAAGATAATATGAATGATACTAAAAAAATAAGAACTATTCACGACTATATTATAAATAATACTAAATATGATGTAGAAAGAAATTTAACTGGTAATAGTAAATATGAGTCTTTTAATGCCTATGGTCCTTTATTTCAGGGTTATGCAACTTGTAATGGGTATACAGATTTAATGGCTATATTCTTAACAAAAATGGGATTTGATAATTATAAAATTGCTACAACACCAGATGAAATTAGTTATTCTGCAACTGGACATATTTGGAATGCAGTAAAAGTTAATGATGAATGGTTACATCTTGATTTAACTTGGGATGATCCAGTTAGTAATGATGGTAAAGATTATCTATTTCATACTTATTTTTTAAAGACAACTGAAGAAGTAAAAGATGCTGATGATGGTGAAACTGTTATAGAAGAACATAACTTTAATAGTCTTTATTATTTAGAGTTTAATTAATATACCTTAACGTATAATTTGGAAAACGATTTTTATTATCTGTTAAAATTATATTAAATGGTGCGGTTGAAATTACAATATAAAAAAAACTAGCATATGCTAGTTTTTTTTACGGTATTACATTAAATACTGTTGGTATACCTCTGGTTCTATGTCTTCCTACAGAATCTATTGGGTCATTTATCATTATGCCATTTTCTACCATTGCTGAAGATGTTCCCCCATCTAAGTTTGCTGCATTTACGGCTCCATATCTTTGCATGATTTCCACTAAATCTTTCATTGAAGCTCCTTTTGTTCTAGTGTGATTAGAATCAATTACTAAAAATAATACAATTCCATCTTTTCTTTGGCCAATGGCCGTCCTAGCTGCGTAGCCCCAGCCACCATTACCTTTTGTAAATGCTGGTTTTCCATTAACTATTAAAAATGGTGCCATTGTAACTGCATCTCTTACTCCCATTTCTAGAGCACTTTCTCCAGTTACATTATGTAGTAACACTAAAGTATTATCTTCATTAAAACCAATAAGACCATAACTTGAACCTTCTAAACTTCGGTTAGTAATAATTTTACCATTCGCAATTGTTATACCTACTGGATTTTCTCCCTTTGTATTATGTCCTGGGTCAAGAAATCCACCACCATTGATTGTAAGAATTGAACCTTGTTCTTTGGCCATATCATACACATATTGACCACTTCTTCCTAGCCATTTTGAATAACCAACCTTTATTTTGCTAGCATCATATACTACTCCCAAATATGCTTTACAACCATTAACTTCAAAATTAATAACTTTATATAATTCATTATCTTTTCTATCTAATATAGCTTTTTCATATTCATCTTTATAATCAGTAACTTTCTCATGATTTATAAGAGATGGGTCTGTTTCCATACCTTTATCATCAATGAAATTATTATCCAAAACTTCTTTTATTTGTTCATCGTTATAAAACCATTTACAATAATATTGATGCCTCATTGTTGCCATAGCAGTTGTAATTAGCCAATCTCTAAAACCATTAAATGAGCCATATAAAATATAAAGAAATGTTGAACATCCAATCATATAAAGTGCTATGATTATGGATATAATACATATTTTCACTTTACCAAAAGATTTATGATTTCTATTTTTTATTATTATAATTAATCCTATTACAAAACCTATTATACTTAGTATAATTAATATTAAAGAAATATTTTTAAATATATTTTTTACTAAATAATTGCTATTATTACCTATAATATAAAATACTAAAAACGTAAAAAGCATAAATAAACTAATCCATAATATTAATATTCCACTTTTCTTTTTATTCAATTTTATCACCCTTTTATTTATATCATAAATTGTTATTATTTACAAGAATTTAAGTAATCCTTTACATTATCTATTGTTTCATTAAAATAATTAAAATTTACTTCAAACCATTTTATATCCATCTTATTATTAAACCATGTATATTGTCTTTTAGCGTAGTGCCTACTGTTTTTCTTTATTTCATCAACTGCTTCTTCTAATGTAATTTTATTATCTAAATAATCTATTATTTCTTTATAACCAATTGCTCTTTTTAATATTTTGCTTTTTGGATAGTTTGTATATAGATTTTTTACTTCTTGAACTAGTCCATTATCAATCATTTTATCTACTCTTTTATTTATTATTTTATAAAGATTTTCTCTAGATGTTGTAAGACCAATAAAAATAGCATCATTGTATAAAAGTGTTGGTTCTACTAAAGATGTTAAATCTTTTTGTAAAAATCTTTCTAAACGTATTCTATTATTTTTATCTATGTTACAATTAATATCTTTTTCTTTAGCAAGTTTATAAAGTTCTTCTAAAGAATAGTTACTATAATCTTTCTTTTCTTCATCATTAAATCTGTAATCATATGCTCCGGCGGTAGCATATAATCCTGTTCCACCTACTATAATAAGATTTTTTTTTGAGTATTTATCAAAAAGATTTCTTAAGTCCGTTTGATAATCTTTTACGCTGTATTCTTCATCTGGATTTTTTATATCAAAAAGGAAGTGTTTTATTCCACATTTTTCTTCTTCAGTAACTTTAGCACTACCAATATCTAACCCTTTATAAACTTGCACTGCATCACAGTTTATTATATATGCATCATATATTTTCGCAAGTTCGACACTTAATTTTGTTTTCCCTACCCCCGTAGGTCCCATTATAAATATTTTCATGAGGTATCACCAATAACATTATATCATTTACTAATCCTTTTTTAAATGGTATAATCTTAAAGAGGTAAAAAAAATGAAAGATTTTATAAATTATAATAATATGGAAATAATAAATGATGATGATATAAGAGTTAAAGTTAAAATTACCGGTGAAACTTTAAATCCGTTTAATATTGTTCATGGTGGTCTTATTTTTAGCATTGGTGATACAGCTATGGGAGTTAAAATAAAAAGCCTAGGAAAAAATGCTGTAACTTTGAATTCTTCAATTAACTTTATATCTCCTGGCGTTGGAAAATATTTAATTGCAACTTGTAAAATTATTAAAGATGGCAAAAAAACTTGTGTTTTGCAAGCAACTATTAAAAATGATTTAGATAAACTAGTTGCAACTATGAATGGTACATATTTTTATATAGATTAAGGAGGTCAATGATGGATGTAATTGGTATTATTGCAGAATATAATCCATTTCATAATGGTCATATTTATCATATAGAAAAAATAAAAGAAAAATATCCTGATTCTATTTTAATTTTAGTATTAAATGGATATTTTTTGGAACGTGGGGAAATATCAATCTTAACTAAAGAAGAAAAAACTAAAATTGCTTTGGATTATGGAGTAAACATTGTTTTGGAATTACCTTTTATTTACGGAACTCAAAGTGCTGATGTTTTCGCAGATATAAGTATTAAATTATTAAATAATTATCATGTAAATAAAATTATTTTTGGTAGTGAATGTAATGATATAAAAACACTTTCAAGAATTGCAAAATTACAATTCGATAATAATTTTGATAAAAATGTAAAATTATATTTAGATGAAGGCTATAATTATCCCTCTGCTTTAGCTAAAGCTTGTAATGTAGATTTTGATTTTAATCCTAACGACTTACTTGGAATATCTTATATAAAATCTATAATTAAAAACAATTTTGATATTACTCCAGAATGCATTCTTAGAACAAATTGCTATCATGATACAAAAAGCAACGAAAATATTGTAAGTGCATCAAATATTAGAAGTAAAATGAAAGTAAACGAAGATATCTCTAAATACCTTCCTAATGATGTAATTGATAATCTTATTAGAATTGATTATTCTTTATTTTTTAAATTATTAAAAGCTAAAATTATGACCGATGATAATCTTCAAAATTATGTAGATGTTGATGAAGGAATTGAATATAGATTAAAAAAATATGTTATAAAAGCTAATAATTTAGATGAATTTATAAAATTAATTAAGACTAAAAGATATACCTATAATAAAATAAATAGAATGTTTATACATATTCTTGTTGGTTTTAAAAAATCTGATAATTTAAAAGTAATTGATTATACAAAAATATTAGGATTTGACAAAAAAGGTTTAAATTATTTAAATAAAATAAAAAATAGTATTGTTATTCCTAATGGTGTTAATACAAAATCAAATACTTTTAAGTATGAACTTCAAGCTAGTTTAATATACGATTTAATTAATAGTACAAATACTTTTCTATTTGAATTAAAAAGCAAACCAGTTATTAAAAACTAATTTGCTTTTTTTAATTTGTTAATTATATATTCTTTTGTATTTTCAAAAGATAAATTTAATACTATACCAATTTCTTCATATAAATATTTTTCTGCTCTTCTAAAGTATTCATCATCTATTTCACTAATTCTTTTATTATTAAGAATTCTTATTTGATTTCTTAAATAAGATGTTTTAATAATTTTTACTAAATCTTCATGAGTTCCACTTTTCATTAACTCTTTATATTCTTGTTCAATTTGTTTTTCTCCAAGATCAATAGTATTTATTTCAGGTATTTCTAATAATAATCTATCAATTTCTTCTTTTGTAATTACTTTTTTCAAAAAGTTAGAATCAACTGGCACTTTGTATTTTATTGAAGTATCATTAACTGGTACTAACCTATAATATCCATCTTCTTTTTCTATAATTTTACAAGTTTCTTTTCTATAAACTATATAATCCATACATACCTCATCCGCCTCTTGTGTAAGCAACATATGAATTAATTATAGCATATTTTAAAAATTATTTCTAATTAAACTTGCATTAATTCTTGTTCTTTTTCTTTAATTTCTTCATCTATTAATTTGTTATATTTTGTAATTAATTCTTGTATTTCTTCTAAATACATTTTTTCTTCATCTTCAGGATATTCTTCTTTTTTTATTTCATTATTTGCATCTTGTCTAATATTACGTAAAGCTACTTTTGCTTCTTCTCCAATATTCTTAGCTTGCTTTACATATTCTTTTCTTCTATCTTCAGTTAATTCTGGAATTGTTAAAATAATCATTTCCCCATTATTTGTTGGTGCTATTCCTAAATTAGCTTCATTTATTGCTCTTTCTATATCTTTTAGTGTACTACGATCAAATGGTTTTACAAATAGCTTTCTAGCTTCTGGTACAGTTATATTTGCTACACTTTGTATTGGTGTAGGAATGCCATAACAACTTACCATAATACCATTTAACATGGCAGGATTTGCTCTTCCCGCTCTAATTGTAACTAATTTTGCTTTTAACGATTCGATTGTAGCCATCATTTTCTTTTCTGAATCCATAATTTTTCTCCTTTAATTTAATTCTATACTATCATTATAATTAATTTTATTAGATTTTACAATAAAATTTATCATTAATTTGCCATTTTTGCTAACACTTAAGGCTTTATTTATCCCATATGTTCCACTTTTTACTTCATTTAGTGTTCCATCTATATCTATTATTTGAACTTCTTCATCTAATATTTGAGTGTCTTCAAGTCTCTTTTTTACTTGTTCAATTATACTTTCTTCACTAACATTGTATTTTTTTAGCAGTTCATCATTAGATATAATGTTGCCATTTTTAATATCAATAACATAACTTTTTACATTCTTTGGTATTGATGAATTAACACAATTATAATCATAATCTTTTATTATCAAACTTTTATAGTCCCCATATTCAATTAAATCATAATCACGATAAGTAAAACTATATAAATCATTTTCACATGTTATTCCTTCAGGAATTTCTTCTGTTGTTACTTTAACTTCATTTTTACTTAATTCTTCAAGTTCATTATGCAATGTATTATTATAATTTTCTAACCCCTTAATATTAAATATTACATCTTGTTTAAAGATATCATTAATTATTTCTGTTGTATTTTCAAAATATATATAATCTTTCTTTTTGTTTATTCTTATATCTGTGATTTCTTGTTCTTTTCTTGCACTCTTTGTTTTATCCGGAGTTTTTAACATATATTCCATAAAAAAATATCCTCCGACTATAAATAAAAGTAAAACTATAATTAAAAATATTACTCCAATTTTATTTTTCGTATTATCCATAAATGTCTCCTAGTTATTTAAATATTTTATAAATATTTCTCTTAACTCTTGTTCTTTTTCGTTTTGCGTTATACTATTCCAATATGCACTCGGAGTTATTTCTCCCTTGACAAAAGATGTATCAGAATCAAATAATAAAACTTCATCTTTGCTAACCACAAGTAATGATGGAGCATATATTTCCCCGACTCCTCTATCATTATATGTTACGAAATTACTTAAATTCTTTACAATATCTTCATAAGTTCCATTATTATCTTTTCTATTTTTAGTAAAATCATAATAATATATTTCTTTTACTCCAGTTTCTTTAGCGATTTTATTTACAATATACGCATAATAATTTACCCATTCGTTATTGGTTCCAAATAACACTATTCCTTTAGCTCCACGAGATACCATTCTAGCATCAGTGGCATTTACATATTTAAATACATTATCTTTGGAAACCATGCTAAACTCATTTGCAAACCTTTCATTATCTGGCAACTCAACTTTATATTCTTTTTTTCCTAAATAAATAAATGCGTATATTAAAAAGCAGAATATTATAATGTATATAACCATTTGTGTCTTACTTTTAAACATTTTTTTATTTTTAATATATATTTTTTCCATCTTACTACATCTCCATATATATTTTACCAAATTATTTGATATTTATAAAGTTTGTTAATTATTTTGTGTCAACAAATGTCAAAAAAACAAGCCTAAGCTTGTTTGAAATCTACTAGAACATAATTATCGTTTACTTTTTTAAATGTGTAACTCCATTTAAGGAAATCTTCTTTATTGTTTTTAAATGCATTTTGAAGATATTCTTGATCACTTATACCATCAAATGTTTCTTCATAATTTAAAAGTCTTTCAATATTTTTTTGATTTGTTATCGTGGTTGGGCCAATTTCATCTTGATATGCATATAAACCATAATACGTTAATATAATTAAGTCATCTTTTGATTCTTTCTTATCTAGTATATAATTATAAATATATCTAGAATCTAAATCAGTTATTGCATCTGTACCAGGGGATTCTTCATTATATATATATTCATCAGTTTCTTTATCATATTTGTAAAGCGGTTCTTCATTTTCAGCAAATGCATAATAATCTTCTGGCAATACTTCCAAGTCACTACCAAAAGTTTTTATTAAATTTTCTTTTAATAAACTATATTTATTATTATTTGCTTCATCACTTGAATCAAATAATCCCGCAACGTATAATTTTTCGCTATTTGTTAAATTTTTTAAGTAATCTTCTAAATTATTGTAATCACTTTTTAAATAATTATATAATATTGATAATGTTGGAATATTATAGCTTTCTACATTTATTATTTTTGATTCATTTTTCGTAGAATTATCAACAAGTTTTTGCTTACTAAATTGTAATCCTAGAAAGAAACCACTTATACCAGTTATCACTACACAAAATAGTACTACTAGGCTGATATATAAAGACTTATTTTTGTCCATTGATGTCTCCTGAGGTTGGTAATTTTTCTTCGACTACGTTATTATTTTCTCCAAATTTCATACCTAGAAAAAAACCACCTATGCCTGCTAGTGCTACACAAAATACGACCATTAGTGTAAAAAACATTGATTTGTTCTTATCCATAATATTTTTATTTTTTTCTTCTTTATTCTTTTTCATTAAAACATCTCCTATTCTAGATAAAGAATACCATAAATAAAGAAAAAAAGCAACCCAAAGCGGGTTGTCTTAATTAATTACCTTTCACTTGGTTCATTACTTCTTCAGCAAAGTTATCGTTTCTTTTTTCCATACCTTCGCCAACTTCATAACGTACCATTTTTAGTATTTCTCCACCATTGTTAGCTACATATTTAGCTACTGTCAAATCTCCATCTTTGATAAATGCTTGTTCAGCAAGACAGATTTCTTTATAGAACTTTTGAATTCTTCCTTGTACCATTTTTTCAGCAATGTCAGCTGGTTTTCCTTCATTAATAGCTTGTTCTTTTAAAACATTCTTTTCATTATCTAAAACATCGGCTGGTACATCACTCGGATTTAAATAAAGTGGTTTCATAGCAGCAGCTTGCATTGATACATCTTTTGCTACATCTTCACTTGCACCTTTTACTAATGTTAAAGCTGCAATTTTTCCACCCATATGAATGTATGAACCAAAATGTTCATCATCATTTTTAGTTAAGATTTCAAATCTTCTTAAAGATAGTTTTTCTCCGATTTTAGCTGTTTTTTCAACTATTAGTTCTCCGATTGTACCTTCAGAAGTTTCTACTTCTTTTGCTTCTTCTACAGAGGTTGCATTACTATTTAATAAAGCATTTCCAATTGTATCAATCATAGCTCTAAATTCTTCATTTTTACTAACAAAGTCTGTTTCACTATTTACTTCTAGAATAACAGCTTTATTTCCATCTACATAAATATTTGCTAGTCCTTCAGCAGCAATTCTAGATTCTTTTTTTGCAGATTTAGCAATACCCTTTTCTCTTAAATAATTGATTGCTTCTTCCATGTTTCCATTAGTTTCTGCTAAAGCTTTTTTACAATCCATCATTCCTGCGCCAGTTTGTTCACGCAAATCTTTAACCATACTTGCAGTTACTTCCATAAATATCCTCCTTATTCACTTAGTTTTGCAATTAATTCGTCTTTTTTCATTGTTGAGTAACCTTTAATTCCAGCTTCTTTAGCTAGTTTTTTAAGGTCTGCTAATGTTTTTCCTTCAAGTTCGTCAGCTTTTTCCATTTCTTTTATTTCTTCTAAAACTGTTTCATCAACTTTTACTTCTTCATTTTTAACTTCTTTAGTTTCTTCTTTTGCTTCAGATACTTTTTTATCATCTTCAGTTACATAATCATCAAGTGGTAAATCATTTGCTTCACATATAGCATTTGTTAATACCCCTAACATAACTTTAATACTTCTTACAGCATCATCATTTCCTGGAATAACAAAGTCAACATCATCCGGATCACAGTTAGTATCAACTACCCCAAATACTGGAATATGTAATTTTCTTGCTTCTTTAATTGCGTTGTATTCTTTTTTAGGATCTACAATGATTAATGCTTGTGGAAGTTTATCCATTGAACGAATACCACATAGTACTTTATTTAACTTTTCGTATTCCTTTTTAAGTCCAACAACTTCTTTTTTAGGAAGTAAATCAAATGTACCATTCTTTTCCATTTCTTCGATTTCTTCAAGTCTTTTAACTCTTCTTCTGATTGTTCTGAAATTTGTAAGTGTTCCACCTAGCCATCTTTCAGTTACATAATAAGAATTACTTCTAGCTGCTTCTTCTAAAGCAACTTCTTGTGCTTGTTTTCTAGTACCTACGAATAAGAACTTACCACCATTACTAGCAATATTTTTTACTTCTTCATAAGCAACTTCTAAACATGCTTTTGTTTTTTCTAAGTCGATAATATAAATATCATCCCTAGATGTAAAAATATACTCTTTCATTTTAGGATTCCATCTTTTTGTTTGATGTCCAAAATGAACTCCAGCTTCTAATAAATAACTCATAGAAACTACTGCCATAAATTATTCCCTCCTTCGTTTTTAACTTCTTGATGCTTCAACTTAACCCAACACCTCTTTAGGCACTTGATGAATTAATCCACATCAATGTTTAATATTTGCATTTACAGCACTTTAAATTCTACCAAAAAAACACTCTTTTTACAAGTGCTTTTCTTAAATTATATGATAAATTTATAGTAAATTATCACTTATTTCTTCGTCATTTATGTAATTTCTAGTTAAATTTCGATTTAATATACTCATTAAATAATATCTGTTGGTATATAAATTATTTAAAAATTCATAAATATCACTGTCTTCGTTTAGAATAATTACTTTATCTTTTATCTTTACAGCATTATCAACTTTAAGAAATAATTTGTCTATATCATCTGCGATTACTTCATATACTTTATTATTTATTACAACATTTTTTATTGCTTTTGTTATACCATCTTTATGTCCAATCGGAATTACTCCAACATATATTTCATCTTTTGTTAAATATGACTTTCCAACTAAAACGCTTTTATCTACTTTTCTTATTTCCATAACTTCACTCGTTATATTAAAAATAAGTTCTAAATCAATATTTGGAAATTCTAATGCACCATATTTCTTTTCAATATTTTTAATCTTGGTTTTTGTAAAAAAATCATCCTTTATATTTTCTTCAATACCTAAAATTGATATATCAAATCTTATACCATTTACATAACTTAATTTAGCGTGATACATAACAGGTTCATTTAAATGAATCATAATATCTTTGTTAATGAATGGTTTAATTATTTTATAAAAATTATTTACTTGTTCATAATAATGTATATCTTCAATACCAAAAGATGTCAAATCCGTATAAATTCCTGTTAAGTTTATATTTTTTACTTCATCTATTTTATTTATAATATATTCTAAATCGATTGTCTTATCTATACCTAAAATATTTGAACCATTATCAATAAGTATTTGGACATTTAAAGCATCCTTAAATTTTAAACTTAAAAGCATTTCTAGATATTCTTTACTAAATATTGTGATAGTAATATCATTATTTATGCAATCAAATACTTCATCTTTGGTTACATAATAACTTGCTAAAATAGGAATATTTTTATTAATTTTTCTTATTGCTAAAGCTTCTTTTAGAGAACCCACCAAACAATAATTAATGCCATATCGTTCCATGGTATTAATTATTTTTAACCCCATTCCATGAGCATTATCTTTTAAATCCACTATTTTATATTTATAATCACTATAACTTTTAGATAGTAATTTAGTATTATTTTTTAATTTTTCTAAATCTATTTCTAAAACTGTTTCATACTTCATAATTTACCTCGTAAAATAATTATAAAGGATAGACTTATTTTTTTCAATATGATAAAATGACTTTGGATAAAACAAAAAACTTAATTATGAAACCAGATAAATACCAACTTGATGCTGTAAAAAGCAATAAAAACACCCTTTTAATCGCAGGTGCTGGGGCTGGCAAAACTTTTACTATCATAGAAAAGATTAAATATTTAATAAATGAAAAAAATATAAAACCTTGTGAAATACTTGTCATTTCATTTACTAATAAAAGTGTAAATGATTTAAAAAGAAAAATTGATTATAAGATAGATATTATGACTTTTCATAAACTAGCAATATCCATATTAGATAAAAAACATCCCCAATATAGTTTAGTAAGTGATAAATATTTAGAATATGTAACAGATGAATTTTTTAAAAGTATTGATTTAGACAAAAGAGATGAATTGCTTAAATATTTCAAAGAATATAATTATGATAAATTTTTAGAAAGTTATAAATTTATAAACTTTAAAAAATTAATTATTACATTGATTAAATTATATAAAACTAATAATAAAACTAAAGATGATATTAAAAAGTTATTTTTAAAAGATAATTTTTTAACTAAATATGCTTACGTTGTTAAATGTGTTTATGAAAATGAATTAAAATCAAGTGGAAAATTTGATTTTGATGATTTAATTATTAAAGCTACCGAAAGTTTAGATGAAAATTTAGGTTATAAATATATTATTATTGATGAGTTTCAAGATACATCTTTGATTAGATTTAATCTTATTAAAAAAATTAAAGATTTATCAAATGCTATTCTTTTTTGTGTCGGAGATGATTATCAATCAATTTATCATTTTTCAGGTTGTGATATAAATATCTTTTTGAATTTTACAAAGTATGTTCCAAATTCTCAAATAAAAAAGTTAAAATATACATATAGAAATAGTCAAGAGTTAATTGATATTAGTACTAAATTTGTTATGAAAAATAAATGTCAAATAAAAAAGAAATTACTTAGTCACAAACATTTAGATAAACCAATTGAATTTATTTATTATATTAATCCTTATATAGTTTTTAAAAAATTGTATAATAAATTAAAAAAAGAAAATACTGATTTACTTATCCTTGGAAGAAATAACTTTGATATAAACAAGTTTAGTAAAGAAGAAATAAAAGAATTTATGAGTGTTCATTCATCAAAAGGCTTAGAAGCTGAAAATGTTATTTTAATAAATTTAACTGATGGATTATACGGTTTTCCCAATAAAATTATAAATTCTAAATTAATCGAAGAGCTTCATTCTTCTGATAAAACTTATCTTTATGCAGAGGAACGTAGACTTTTTTATGTTGCATTAACTAGAACTAAAAATAAAGTATATATATTAGTTCCATTTTTTAATAAGTCAATTTTTATTAAAGAGTTAAAAAAGATAATGCGTTTTAAGTAAGATTTAAGCAAGATTTAAGCAAGATAAAATTTAAAAGAACCTGCACTAGTTTTCAGGTTCTTTTATTTTTTCAAAACGATATTTTTGTTTAACATTAGGGTATTTGTTTTGATCCATTAAAGAGTTAAACATATCATAAGGTCTTATCCATATTTCATGATTTTCTATATTTTCATATACTACCATATCAGTTAAATCTTCACTATTTTTACCAATAGCTATAACTTTATAAATATGACCTTTAAAATGTTTATATAAAGAATTAATCTTTATTTTTCTCATTTTTGTCCTTTTCTTTCTTTTCTGGCTTAGGTAAACATTCTTTACGAGATAAATTTAATCTTCCACGGTTGTCATAACCTAGAGATTTAACCATAATCTCATCACCAACACTAAACATATCACTTGGTTTTTCTACTCTTTCCCAAGCAAGTTGTGAGACATGTACTAAACCTTCACATCCTGGCCAAAGTTCTACAAAACAACCAAAATCTTCAACTTTTGTAATTTTTCCAGTATAAACTTTACCTTCTTCAACTTCACGAATAACATCAAGAATCATTTGTTTAGTTTTTGCAATTATATCTTTATCAGTATGGTAGATTATTACTCTTCCATCATCTTCAAGATCAACCTTAACAGCATCTTTATCGTTTACTGTTGCTACATTTGATGCTTCAAGGATTATTTTAGTAATCATTTCTCCACCCTTACCAATGATATCTCTAATTTTTTCAGGATCAACATTAAATGTTTCAATCTTAGGTGCATATTTACTTACTTCTTTACGTGGTTCTGGAATAGCTTGGGCCATAACATCTAGAATTTCCATACGAGCTTTTTTAGCTTGTGCTAAAGCTTCACCTAAAATTTCTTTTGTTACGCCTTTAATTTTAATATCCATTTGTAAAGCTGTAATACCAGCGCGTGTTCCTGCAACTTTAAAGTCCATGTCTCCCATGTGATCTTCAAGACCTTGAATATCAGTAAGAATTGTATATTTGCTTCCATCTGGGCTCGTGATAAGTCCCATAGCTATACCTGCAACTGGAGCTTTAATTGGAACACCTGCAGCCATTAGGCTTAAGCATCCTGAACAAATTGTTGCTTGACTAGATGAACCATTGCTTTCTAAAACTTCACTAACTACACGAATTGTGTATGGGAATTCTTCTTCAGATGGAATAACTTGTGCTAAAGCTCTTTCACCTAAAGCACCATGACCAATTTCTCTTCTTCCTGGAGAGCCATATCTACCTACTTCGCCAACTGAGAATTGTGGGAAATTATAATGAAGCATAAACCTCTTTGTATCTTCAATTCCAAGTCCGTCAAGTATTTGATGTTCACCTAAAGCGCCTAGAGTAGTTGTAGCAAGTACTTGAGTTTCTCCTCTTGAAAATAGTGCTGAACCATGAGTTCTTGCAAGTAAATCGATACCTGCATAAAGTGGCCTTATTTCATCCATCTTTCTTCCATCTGGTCTAATATGTTCATCAGTGATTAAACGGCGAACTTCTCCACCTTCAATTAAATGAAGAACTTTGCTTACTTGAGCCATTTTATTGTTTTTATCTTCATCTTCAGCATAAATTTCTTCAAAATGAGCCATTGTATTTGCTTTTACTTCATCAATTTTAGCATATTTTTCTAACTTATCTTTAATTTGAATTGCGGCAAGCATATCAGATGTTGCATAATCTCTTACAGCAGATTCAATTTCTGAATCAATTTCTGCCTTAGGTAGTTCAACTTTTTCTACCCCGATTTCATCTATAATACTTTGTTCAAATTCACATAATTTTTTAATATTTTCATGAGCAAACATTAAAGCATCAAGCATTAATTCTTCGCTTATTTCCTTAGAACCAGCTTCAACCATACAAATTGCATCTTTGGTACCTGCTACTGTTAAGTGTAATTCACTTAAATCACTTTGTTCTGCAGTTGGGTTAATAATAAATTTTCCATCAATTAAACCTACTATAACACCTGCTACGGGTCCATCAAATGGGATATTTGATATACCTAAACATAAAGATGAACCAAATAATGCAGTCATTTCTGGTGAATTATCTTGATCAACTGATAAAACAGTATTAATAACTTGAATTTCATTTCTTAAATTTTCATCAAACATTGGTCTGATTGGTCTATCTATTAGTCTTGCAGCAAGGGTTGCAGCATCACTTGGACGACCTTCTCTTTTAATAAATCCTCCAGGGATTTTACCTACAGAATATAATCTTTCTTGGTATAATACTTGTAATGGAAAGAAATCTTGTGATACTGGATTTTTTCCCATTACGCAAACAGATAATACTGCTGTATCTCCATATCTTACAAGCACTGCTCCATTTGTTTGCTTTGCTAATTCGCCAGTTTCTACTACTAACTGTCTTCCATCAAAATCTAATTTAAATACTTTCTTCATAAACATCCTTTCTAAAACAAAAAGACACTAAAAACAAGTGCCTTTTAATTATTTTCTTAAATTTAATTTTTTGATTACTTCTCTATAACTTACTACATCATTTTTCTTTAAGTAGTCTAGTAATTTTTTACGACGACCAACTTTCATAAGTAGACCTCTTTTTGAATGATAATCATGCTTATGTTCTTTTAAATGTTCTGTTAAGTTATTAATTTCATTTGTAAGAATTGCAATTTGTACTTCAGTTGAACCACAATCATTTGCAGATTTTGCAAATTCTTTAATGATTTTTGCTTTTTCTTCTTTCATTAAAGCCATAATTTTTTCCTCCCACTTTCTTAATTGGTTTAATCGTAGTATTGATTTGGAGATATCAAAACCAAGAATAAACTTCAGATATATTTATTATAATTTAAAACTCACTCTTTTGCAAGCACTATTTTAAAGATGCTAATAATTCATCTTTTTTCATTGTAGAGTAACCTTTTACTCCTTTTTCTTTAGCAAGTGCTTTTAATTCTGCTAAAGTTTTTGAACTTAAATCTTCTTTTTCAGCTTTTTTAGTTTCTTTCTTTTCAGCTTTTACTTCTTTAGTTTCAGCTTTAACTTCTTTTTTAGTTACTTTTACTTCGCCGTTTAAAGCTTTTTTAGCAGTTTCTACTAAGTTAGTGAAAGATTTAGGATCATCAATAGCCATTTCTGATAACATTTTTCTATTGATTTCAATACCAGCTTTTGCAAGTCCATTTATAAATTTAGAATAACTAATTTCATTTTCACGACATGCAGCATTGATTCTTGTAATCCATAATTTTCTGAAATTTCTTTTATTTTGTCTTCTGTCTCTATAAGCATATGCTCCACTATGGAAAACTTGTTCTTGTGCAGTTTTATATAATCTGTGTTTACTTCCAAAGTAACCTTTTGCTTCTTTTAAAACTTTTCTTCTTCTATTTTTAGAAACGTTTCCGCCTTTAACTCTTGCCATACTATTTCACCTCCATGATTAGATAACAGATTTTAATCTGCTACTATCTCCTTTTGCTAACGTACCTTTATTACGTCTTTGTCTAACTGCTTTTGCTGTATCTTTTCCAGTCTTATGGTTACTTCCTGACTTCATATAAGTTAAAGTACCATTTTTTTTCTTTTTAAATACTTTTGAACTTGAACTATGTGTTTTTTGTTTACATTTTGCCATATTAATTTCCTTCTTTCTTTTTTGGTGCTAAAATCATTGCAATTTGTCTTCCTTCTTGCTTTGGTTCAGTTTCAATTACTGATACCTCACTTAAAGCATCTGCAAATTTAAGTAATACGTCACGACCTAATTCTGGTCTAGCCATTTGACGACCTTTAAAACGAATGAATGCTCTAATTTTATGTCCTTTTTCAAGATATTCCTTAGCATTTTTTCTTCTTGTTTCAAAGTCTCCAACATCAATGGTTACTGATAAACGATATTCTTTTAACTCTTTATTTGCTTCTCTTGCTTTCTTTTGACTTTCTTTTAGTTTCTTTTGTTTTTCATAACGATATTTATTGTAATCCATTATTTTAGCAACAGCTGGTACGCCATTACCATTCATTAGAACTAAATCAAGTCCAGCATAACCTGCAAGAGTTAATGCATCATTTAGTTTTTTTAATCCCATCTTTTCGCCATTTGGCCCAATTACCATCAATTCTTCAACACGAATATTTTCATTGATTGGTAGTTCATTGCTATCAAACTTTGCTATATTAAGCACCTCCAACGTCATTAAAAAATGGATACATTTAGTATCCATCCCAAAAAGTATATCAAAGTAATTTTAAATACTTAACTGGCATTTACCCATTGCTTTTTGCAATCAGGTGGATACTAAATCGCTTTCCTTTTTTCAAGTAACATCATTATATTACATCATTATTCTATGTTTGTCAAACATTTTCTATTACTTTTAGTTATTTTTAGCTATTTTTCTATATTTTACCCTTTTTTCTAACTAATGAATATGCTTGATTTTTAAATTCGCCAGTTCTTATTTTTTGAATTTGTTCACTTAAAACTGCTTTAGTAAAAAATACTGCCTCACTTAATTCTACTTCTTTATCAACAAATTGATATTTTTCTTTTATCATTTCCCACAATTCTAAGTGTCTTTTTACAAATTCTTTATCTAGAAAATCAGCATTTATATCATCAAGATTCATTCCATACATCATAACCATTGCTTCAAAATATAAACTAAATTTATCTTCATCATAATTTTTACCAAACAATTTATATATATCATAAAAATCTTTTACTCTAGTATTTGGAATATCCTCTCTTGTATTATGTGCTATTATATAAAGTTTTTCAGCAATATGTTCTTCAAAAGATGGTGTATTTATATAAAACTTTTGGTCCCCTTCAAATAATGGTTCAACTGCTTTAAATTGAGTTTCAAATATTACTTTATTATTATCTTTAAAATCTATTGGCACTGGAATAACCATTTCTTTAGAACCTTCATATTTTACTTTTGCCACCACAGGGATTTTATAGACTCCATTTTTGGTTTGCCTTGGTGTTGTTGATAAATCAAAGGTTAATTCATTAGAAAACGTATCATATATTGCTACAAACAAAATATTTATTGGTATATGATGTGATAAAGTTGATGATAAATCTATATCTAAAACCGGTCTAGTTAATTCTTTTAAATGAACGTATTGACTAAAACTTCCCTTTACTACTAAATCTCCATTGTTTATTAAGGCTAATTTTTCTAATAATTTACGTGCATAATATGTTGTATATGTTGCCATGGGAGTAATACCTAATCTTTTAGCCTCTTTTTTCATAAAAGATTTTTCTTGATCTAAATTTCTAAACTCCATAAAAAATCCCCCTTAAATTGGCAACTATTTTACCACAAACTTAAACAAAATGCAAGTTTATAACAAAAAAGCAATATGTTTTATCATATTACTTTTTGTTAACAATTAAGTTTTCAATATATTTTTTGAACTCTTCAATACTCATTGTAGTAGTTTCTGTACTACCAAATAGTCTAAAACTAATCGTTTTTTCATCTACTTCTTTTTGTCCGAGAATCAATGTAATAGGAATCTTTCTTATTTGACTTTCACGCATTTTATAAGATAATTTTTCATCACTATCATCTAGTTCAACACGATAATTTGCATCTTTTAACATTTCATAAATAGATGTAGCATATTCTAAATGATATTCTTTATTTACTGGTATAATATTTATACCTACTGGAGCAAGCCATAGAGGTAGTGCTCCTTTTGTTTCTTCAAGTAAAAGTGCTATAAATCTATCTAAAGAACCTAATATTGCTCTATGAATTACAACTGGAGTTTTCTTTTCACCATTTGCATCGATATAATATAATTCAAATCTTCTTGGTAGTAAAAAATCAAGTTGAATTGTTGATAAAGCTACTTCATTTCCTATAGCGGGTTTAATTAATATATCAAGTTTTGGTCCATAGAATGCTGCTTCACCTTTTGCTTCAATATAATCAATACCAATATCATTTAAAACTTTTCTCAAATCATTTTCAGCATTATTCCACATTTCATCATCTTGAAAATATTTTTCTTTATCTTCTGGATCTCTTAAAGATAAACGGCATTTATAATTTTTAAATCCAAAGTCTTTGTAGACATCCATAATTAAATCTAAAACACCCTTAAATTCTTTTTCAATTTGTTCTGGTGTACAGAAAATATGTGAGTCATTTTGAGTAAACGATCTAGCTCTTTCAATACCTTTTACTGCACCAGCTGCTTCATATCTAAAGTCATTGGCTATTTCAGCAATACGAATTGGTAAATCTTTATATGAATGTAAAAAATTTTTATACATTACCATATGATGTGGACAATTCATTGGTCTTAATACATATGCTTCATTGTCCATTTCCATAGCTGGGAACATATCATCTTTATAGTGGTCCCAATGTCCACTTGTTTTATAAAGTTCTACACTACCTAAATCTGGAGTATGAACATGGCTATATCCATATTTTATTTCTTTATCAGTGATGTAATTTTGAAGTGTTCTCCATAGAGTATATCCATTTGGTAACCATAATGGAAGTCCACGACCAACTAATTCTGAAGTCATAAATATTTTTAAATCTTTACCTATTTTACGATGGTCTCTTTCTTTAGCTTCTTCAAGTTCTTTTAAGTGAGCTTCTAGCGCTTCCGGTGTGTCAAAACATACCCCATATATTCTTTGTAACATATGATTTTTAGCATCATTTTTCCAATAAGCACCACTAACTTTAAGAAGTTTAAAGTTTTTTAATTCTTTAACAGTATCTACGTGTGGTCCACGACATAGGTCAGTAAAGTCCCCTTGAGTATAGCATGAAATTACTTGAGCATTATCATCCATTCTTGATATCAAGTCAATTTTATAAGGATCATTTTTAAACATTTCTAATGCTTCTTCTTTACTTATTTCATGTCTAACTATTCTTTTACCATCTTTAGCTAATTTTTTCATTTCTTTTTCGATTGCTGGTAAATCTTCTTCATTTAAAGTTTTACCATTAAGGTCTATATCATAATAAAAACCTTCTTCAATAACTGGCCCAACCCAGAATAAAGCATCTGGATATAAGTGTTTAACAGCTTGAGCCATTAAATGGGCACATGAGTGATTCATTACACTTAATTTTGCATCTTCTTTAATATTTATCATTTTATCTTCCTTCTTTCTTTTCTTGCCTTTGTTTAAATGTAAGCATTGCATATTTTCTTTTCAATTCATTATACTCTTTAGTATAATTTTTTACTTGTTCTGCAAAATCTGAAATATCTTTCTTACTTGAAAGCGTCATTATTTTTATTTTTAATTCAAGCATACTATTTCTTAAATTTTTTATTTCGGTGTCATAGTCCATACGCATTCCTCCTTTCAAACAAAAAAAGAATGATACCAAGGAGTCTTTATAAAGACGGTACCATCCCTTTATTTTACTTAATTATTGATAACGGACTTATCCGTGGTTTATTAACCCTCTTAAAAAGTAGTAATTAATAATGGTTTTATTAGCTTCCACCTACCGCTAATTCTCTACAAAAAACTTAATTATTAATCATGTCTTTTCGCATCGATTTCATAATAATCTTAGCATATTTTTAGTTTAAATACAAGTAATTTTACCAAGAAATTGAAAAATTAACCCTTATATCTTCTTGTTTTCTATTTACTTCTATTACTAATCTAGTATATAAAGATGTTGGTTTTTTTACATCTAAATCTTTTGTTGATACTTTTATGGTAAAATTTTGTTCCTTACCGGCTTTTACTTCTTCGTTATCAAAAATAATATTCAAAGAAATGATTGAAAATGTAAAAATAGATGGAATAGAAAAAGTTATTGGTAATAAAAATGAAAGAAATACTAACATTTAAGACATTATCATAAACTAATCATAATTTTTTGCTGAATTACATAAATATACTTGCATTATTTATTTGTGTTTGATATAATTTATTTGTTCTTGAAGAACATGGGTTGTTAGCTCAGTTGGTAGAGCAATTGACTCTTAATCAATGGGTCTAGGGTTCGAATCCCTAACAACCCACCATAAAAAAATTAAAACTAGCAAATTCTAAATATGCTAGTTTTTTATTTAAAGAAAATACTACTTAATCGCAGTTATTTTCTATCTTCTTCCAATTTACTAAAATCAAACACTTTTGTTTCATCTGGTCTTTTATTAAATTCCACTTTTTGAACTTTTTTAGTTGTTTTGCCTACAGCATCTGTTGCAATATATAAAATCCAATATTGATCTTTTCCTTCGGTTTCATCAACTTCATGGTATACTTTATGAGTGACTTTAACTCCTGGTTTATCATCTTTTACTTCTAAATGATCGTAATTTATATCATCTATAGAGTCAACATAATATATTTTGTCAAAAAACTTAATCGTCGGAGATTTTATATCTTCTGGATTATTTTCATCATTTAAATATTCATCTCCGAGTGGATTTGCTATCCATCCCCATCTTTCCTTTTCATATTCTATATGATACCAATAATTTCCATTATGATTTTCATAATCATCTACTTTAAATACTTCACCATTTTTAGCTTCTTTTAATATTGCACTGTTTCGGTCCGGCTCTTTTCTCACTTTTAAATTTTCAATTTTTACTTCAACATACCATCCTTCTTTAATCTTTTTAATTCTTGCATCTTCCATAAAACCTAGAATAAATTTTACTGCAAAGAATCCTACGACAATTAAAATAAGAATTGTAAATATAATTTTTAATTTTTTCACACTATCACTTCCTATATCTAATTATATCAAAAATTTTTTATTTTACTAGTACTTTATTTTGTGATATAATTTAATTGGTGATTTATTTATGAAGAAGTATAAGTATCAACGACTTACAAACGAAGAAAAAAAACAAGCTAAAAATGATTTTTACCAAACTGAACAAGGTATTGAATTAAAAAAAAGATTTAATAGAATATTAATTTATAGTATCATCTTAATCTTATTTGGTATGTATTTACTTATTGAAGCTTATATAAAGAAAGATTCTTATGCACAATATGTGTATGGCTCTATAATTATTTTATTTGGTATAGCTTTTTTAGTATCAAGAACTTATGTAATGATGAAAAAAGTTAATGAATATATTACTAAACCAAAAAACACTACGAAGAAAAAGTAGTGTTTTTAATTTATTCTATCATCAAATTGTTCCATTTCATCTAATTGATCTTCAACTAGAGTTCTAAATCTTCTTTTATATACTGAAACTTTTCTTCTTAAGCTTTCAGCTTCAGATTCTATTCTTTCTGCTTTTTGTAATGCATTATTTATTACTTTAGTTGCATTTCTTTTGGCATCTTCTAATATTACTTTTGATTCATCATAAGCTGCTTTTTTAATATTACTTGTTGATTCTTCCGCTACAAGAATGGCACGATTTAAAGTTGCTTCAATATCTTTATAATGCTTTAGTTCTCCTTTTAATGTCTCAATTATCTCACAACTATTTTTAAGTTTTCGTAACATGTTTTCATATTCCACTGTTACTTCCTTAACAAAATCATTAACTTCTTCTTTTTTATAGCCTTGAATACTTGTACTAAATTTATTTACCATAAGGCCACCACCTAATTACCAGTCTAGTTCTTCATCATTGTTCTTACTAGTTTTTTCTGAGTCATCTGTTATTTTTCCTTGAACATTAACATTTTTAGGTGCCACTAGATAAATGCCAACACCTATTTTTTGCATTGAACCACCAATTGCATAGATAACTCCGCTTAAAAAATCAATAATTCTTTTAGCTTGATCAGATGTTACTCTTTTTAAATTAACAACAACGCTATTTCTATTTTTTAAATGATCCGCAATTTGTTGTGATTCAGAGTATGCACGAGGTTCAAGCAAAATCATTTTATTTCCAGTTTTGTCTGCTTCTTTTATAGCATCTTCTTCAGAAATATTGTAGTATCCATCTTCTGTGCCATTTAGATTTTCCATGTCATCGTCATCTTTAAATATATTTTTTAAGCTAAATCCCATAATTGATTCCTCCCTAGTCTACTATCCCATTTTATCAAACTTTTAAAATTTTTACAAGAGTTTTACATAATATTTTTCTTGTTAATTAAATTATACTACAGAAAAAAGAATAAAGCCAGAGATTTTTTCTCTAGCTTTGAAATTATAATTCTATCTTTTTACTTATGAATGAAATTAATTCATCAATTTTTAGCGTAATTTGTTCCATTGTATCTCTATCTCTTAGAGTTACAGTATCATTTATAATTGTATTATCATCAATTGTTATAGCAAATGGTGTACCAATGGCATCACTTCTTCTGTATCTTTTACCTATTGAACCAGATTCATCATATTGACATTCAAAGTATTTGCAAAGCATTGCATAAATGTCATTTGCTTTTCCAGCATGAATCTTTTTAATAAGGGGTAAAATAGTTACTTTGAATGGTGCCAAAGCTGGATGGATTTTTAAAACAATTCTTTCTTCGCCTTCCACCATTTCTTTTGTATAAGCATTTGTTAAAATAGCTAAAAGTAATCTATCTAGCCCCACTGATGGTTCTACAACAAATGGCAAATATTTTTCATTCGTTTCTGGGTCCATATAACGAAGATCTGTGCCTGAAGCATTTTGATGAACAGTTAAGTCATAATCTGTTCTATCAGCAATACCCCATAATTCACCCCATCCCATTGGAAACATAAATTCTATATCTGTTGTTGCTTTACTATAAAATGATAATTCTTCTTTTTCATGATCTCTGAATCTCAAATTATTGCTATCTAAACCTAAAGTTTTTAAAAAGTCCATACAATAATTTTTCCAATATCCAAACCATTCTAAGTCAGTATTTGGTTTACAGAAAAATTCAAGTTCCATTTGTTCAAATTCACGAGTTCTAAAAATAAAGTTACCTGGTGTAATTTCATTTCTAAAAGCTTTACCCGTTTGACAAATACCAAATGGTACTTTTAATCTCATACTTCTTTCAATATTTTTGAAATTAACAAAAATTCCTTGAGCAGTTTCACCACGTAAATAAACAGTATTCTTAGTATCATCTGTTACACCAATTGAAGTTTCAAATAATAAATTAAACTTTCTTATCGGAGTAAAATCACTTTTACCACATACGGGACATGTAATGTTATTTTCTTTGATGAAATTTTCTAGTTTTTCATTATCCCAGCCATCGCCTGTAACTTCGCCATGAGTAAAGTCTTCGATTAATTTATCTGCTCTGTGTCTAGCTTTACATTTCTTACAGTCAATCAATGGATCTGCAAAAGAAGCAACATGACCTGATGCAACCCAAACTTTTGGATTCATAATAATCGCAGCATCTAGTCCAACATTATAAGGATTTTCTTGAATAAATTTCTTCTTCCATGCTTTTCTGATGTTTTCTTTTAAATTTGTACCAACTGGACCGTAATCCCATGAGTTTGCAAGTCCATTATATATTTCACTGCCTTGAAAAATAAAACCATATTGTTTACAATAATTAACTAACTCATCCATAGTTACTTTCATAAAAATTCACTTCCTTAATAAATACAATTATACATAAATGTTGGAAAAATTACAAGAATTAAAAGCCATATTTTAAATTAATTACATCGATACTTCAGTCTTTTGTAACACATTTTCATTGTATTCACTACATTTCTTTTCTAATAAAGGAAAATTACAACATCTATTTTTAATATTTTTATGTAATTTATTTTTTTTATAAAGTTTATATAATATATAAGATTTATCCATAACTGATTTATGTTGTTTTGTTATCCATCTAAGTTGTTTTCTTAATAAAATATTTCGTTGTAATTCAGATTTATTTTTATTCTGTAAAGATAAATCATAATCCGTATAATTATCATTTTTTACAGGTATCATGTTGTTAAAATTAATAACGCCTAAATTTCCATTATCTATTTTCAATAAATCTAGTGTATTTTTTAATGTTTTATGTTTTTCTTTTGGACTAGATAATGGCACAAAATATTCAACATCGTTAACAATAAACAAAATACCTAAGAATGGTCTAAGTTCTTTATCAAAAGCATTGTAAGGAACTTTGTTATCAAATTGCCTTAAATAATCGCAATATTTTGAGTCAACTTTTACTATTTTAAATTTATTATACACACGCTTCACCTCGATAAACATTATACCACATTTTCACGCAAAAGAAAAGACTAAAATTATAGTTCTAGCCTGCTTTTTTAGTTGCCACTTATAGGGCTGGCTTCACCCACTTTATTCGTTGCCACTTATAGGGCTGGCTTCACCCACTTTATTCGTTGCCATTTATAGGGCTGGCTTCACCCACTTTTTTTAAAATTTCAACTTGATTTAGTTGCAATATTAATATATCACAAATTCACACATTTGTCTAGTGTAAACTGCTAGCTTTTATACTTTCCATTCATAACAAATTCTAAATAATGGTCTGCGCAAAGAGGAATATATTCTATTTCATCATCGGCCCCATCAATTACAACTTCTTTTCCACTTGAACTATATTTACCGTTTACACGTCTAGCGTTAAACATTGCGGGACTTCCACATACACAGTTTACTGTTAACTCATGCTTTTCATCACTTCTAGCAAACAATTGTTTTGAACCTTCGAACAAATCCCCTTTAAAGTTACTTTTAAGACCATAACAAACAACGGAAATATTATATTTATGTGCTATAAACCAAAGTTGATTAATTTGTTCTCTACTTAAAAATTGTGCTTCATCCACTAAAATAAATTCAGCGTACATATATTTATGCATGTATTTTTTACTTAGCAAATTGGCACTTTTAGGTATTAAAACATCAACTTTAATATTTTCACCAATTCTGTTTACAACAGTATTACTTCCCTTTGTATCAACTTTGGGTTTCATAACTACGATATTAATTAAATATTTTGAATAATTATAATGATCTTGTAATAACTTTGTCGTCTTTCCAACTGCCATTGTTCCATAATAAAATGTTAAATTTGCCATACTACCACCCTACATAAGTTTTTTTAAAAAATCTTTACTATTTAAATATAGCCCTGTATATCTATCATAATATAAATCTAAATATTTATTAATTGTACTTTTTGTTTCGTCATCAATTCTTATTTCTTTAATAGAATCAATATTTACATAATAATACATTCTTATCATTTTTATTATCTTTTTATCCACGATTATTTCATTAGTTAAACAATTTATACAAATGTATCCACCTTTATCTGGGTCAAATGTAGCAATATTATTCTTGCTTCCACATAGTATACATTCATCTAAATTAAATAAAACGCCTAGATATTCAAGATACTTAATTTCTAAAATATTAGTTAAAACTACTGGATCTAGACCACTTTCTAACTTTAATATAATTTTAATGAAATCATCATAAATATTTTCTATATCACTACTTTGCTTAACTACTTGACTAGTTAGTTCTGTTATATACGCCAAAAAACTTACCAAAAGAATATCACTCTTGATAGTTTTCAAAGGATTTAAAACATCTGCACTTACTAATGTAGATAATTTGTTTTCTTTATATACAATGTTAAAATGACTGAAACTAAATTTCATAGTTGGTACACGATATCTATTTTTTAAAGATTTAGCACCTTTACACATTATGCCTATTACCCCATACTCACGAGTAAAAACATTTATTATTTTACTTGTTTCTCCATATGGAGTTTCACTTAAAACAAATCCATCTACTTCTGTGTTCACTTCTAATCCTTCTTTTCCGCTTCTTTGTACTTAAGATAATCTTCTACTTTTCCTGACTCTTGAAATTTTTTCCATGCTTCTTCTTTATTCAATTTTATCACCTAAATATATATTGGGTGATTTATTTTTATTTTATTCATTATCTATAAAACCAAGTTCAACTAAATACTTTTCTTTATCTTTCCAATTCTTAATTGTTTTTACAAAAAGTTCTAAATAAACTTTTTTCCCAACTAGTTCACTTTCTATTTCAGTTCTTGCTAAAGTGCCAACCATTTTTAATCTACTACCATTTTTACCTATTATTATTCTTTTTATATTATCTCTATCTACGATGATATCAACACTAATATTGACAATGTCTTTCTTTTCTTCAAAAAGAGTTGTTATACACGTAATACTATGGGGTATTTCATCCTCCGTTACTTGAAGTAGTTTTTCTCTTACTATTTCACTGGCCATAAATTTCATACTACTTGAGGTATAATATTCATCTGGAAAATATTTTACTTCATCATGTAAATATTTTTTAATAACACTTATTAAGTGATCAACATTATCATTTTTAAGTCCTGATGTAGGTACTACTTCTACGAAAGGATAGATGTCTTTAAATTCATCAATTGTTTTAAATAACTTTTCAGTTGTTATTTCATCAATTTTGTTAAGAACAAGGATAACAGGAACATCATTATTTTTTAAACTTTCTAAAATGAACATATCTCCTTTGCCTATACCTGATGCTACATCTACTACAAATAAAATTAAATCAACATCCTTTGTTAGAGCTAAAGCCTCTTTATTTAATACTTTACCTAGTCTATTTATAGGCTTGTGTATCCCTGGTGTATCCACAAAAACTATTTGGGTATCTGCATCATTATATATTCCTTGAATAATGTTTCTGGTCGTACCTGAAACATTACTAGTTATGGCAACTTTTCTATTAATTATAGTATTTATTAATGTACTTTTACCAACATTAGGTCTTCCGATTATACTTACAAATCCACTCTTCATAACTTACCTCTTTAAAATATTGCTATAATTTTAGGAATAAAAATAAAACAACAAATGATAAATACCATAATACTACTTACAAATGCTGCTGCACTACCACAATCTTTAGCAACTTTAGCTAGAGGATGAATTTCTTTCGTAACTAAATCTACAGTTGCTTCAATTGCTGTATTAAGAAGTTCCACCGCTAAAACTATAACTAGAGCAATAACTATAACAGCCCACTCGTTAAAACTAATTTGTAATAAGAATCCTAATATTATAATACCTATAGTGCATATTGCATGTAACCATAAACTTTGTTCATTTTGATATGCATTAACTAATCCATCAATAGAAAACTTAATACTATTTAAAAATCTTTGAAAACTCATTTTCTTATGCTTTTCTTGTTTCTTCAAACTCATTTAATACCAACTCCTGACGACTAAACATTTCTTTTTCTTCTTTTTCTCCTAAAGTGTGGTCATAACCTAAAAGATGTAATATCCCATGAACTACTAAAAATGCTAATTCTCTGGTTTCACTATGTCCATATTCTATAGCTTGTCCTTTCATCTTAGGAATACTTACAAATATTTCTCCAAGCATTCGGTAATCACACTCAATTGTTTCATTATCTTCATAAGCAAATGATAAAACATCTGTTGTTCTATCAATGCCTCGATAGGTTTTATTTAATTCATGCATCTTTTCATCATCAATAAATATTATTGAAAATATGGCATTTTCTACATGTTCTATTTCTAAACATTTATCAATTATTTTGGGTAGGAAATCATATTTCACTTTCCCGTTATATTCATTTATTATTTCATAGTGATTCAAAATAAAATCACCCCCATCACTTTAAGTATATATAATAGCATAATTATTAAAAGAATGAAACATATAATATTAATTATTCCTTCTTTTTGTAATGATTTTGGTAAATGATTATGTATGGCCGTAAGACCAATATACAATAAATAACCAATTATACAACCTAAAACATTTAAAATAATGTCATCAACATCAAAACTTCTACCTATGTTAAGTTGCACAAACTCTACGGTTGATGATACTACTAAAGATATCAAAAACGGAGCCATGACAGTTTTAGGTTTTATATAATAAGAAATAATTAAACCAAATACAACAAAAGCTAGTATATTTCCAACAACATTATATATAAAAAGATTACTACCTACTTTATATCTAAATATTTCTGTAAATGGCACTAAGTTATATCCACTGCCTTCATTTAATTCTACTTTTGTAAGAAGTTGAAATAATAAGAACAAATAAACTATAGATATTATTCCAAAAAATTCTTTATAAAAATATATTTTTTCACGATGAGTTCTAAGATAAAAGAATCTCATACTAACAAGGGTTACAATGAATATTATTAGCACTGGAAAGTTATCATTTAATACTGCTCTAATTGTATTTAAAAACATCCTAATCAATCCTTTTCTATTTCTATTTCTTTTTGTGTACTTATTAGTTCTTTTACTACTACAAATACATCTATATCCATTGTACTATTATTTTTAACTTTTTTCAAAACTTTTTTATCAATTATAGTATCTTTTTTAGTTAATTTTTTTTCTATTGTTTCAATAACTTTATTTATCCCTATTTCTAATGCTTCTTCTTCACTATATTCTTTTTCTATTTTTTTTACACTTACTTGTTTATCAATATATAGATTAAAGTCAAATATTTTAAGTAATGTTTTATAATTACTTTCATAGTTTTCTAATCTATTTTTAAATATTTCATGTTTATTATCATTATATTCCCAGACTAAATTGTATCTTTTATCATTTTGTTTTTCGTATTCATAATACTTAAAAGGAATACTTATACTTCCTGTATACCAAGTGGTGGCATATATTTCTCCAGATGCACAAGTATATCTTTTATCTTCTTCATTATATTTTACAGAACCACGAATTAAAAGATCACCTTCTTTAACATAGTCATTTATGTTTACAAGACCTTCTCCTTGTTCTATCTTTATTTCATTTATTACGCCATTTTTTTTAGCTACAATATCACAAACTCTATCGTTTTTTTTAATATCAGTTATAATTCTTTCTTCAATCTTGACATTTATAACCATCCCTCTTACTTCAAACTCCATCCAATCTAATTTATCTGGATGTTTATCTAATATTTTTTGTCTTATTTCATCTAACTTTTTATAACTTTTCTTAAAACTTAAGACTTTTATGCCATTTTCATCTAGTTCATCTTTAATTAATTCACGAATGTTACTGTTTTCATGAATTATATTAATTTTAAATATCATATTTTTTAGACAAACAAAGAAAATTAAGCCTAATAAAAGAGATATAATAAATATTTTTTCTTTCTTGATATAATCTAAGAATTTATTTATACCGGTATTTTTTATAATTTTAAATTTATAACTTATGATATATTTATTTATTTTTTCATAATCTTTTTTGGTTACTTTTAAATACAACTTTTTATCAATATATTTAACTTCATATATTTTAACCGATAAATTTTCAACTTTACTTATTAATCGGTAATAGTTATCACAACTGCTTTCTATCCATACAACATTTTTATTCATAATTGATACCTACATTCTTGATAACTCCACGGATTAATATTTCTTTTGGCATCATTTTAGTGATAAACAAATCTTCACCTTTAATCTCTAATTTAAATTTATCTAGTTTTAAAATAACTATTTTATTTGTCAAACTTATTAAATCCTTATAATTAAATACATGAATAAAATTATCATAAATTGATATAAAATATTCTTTATCATACAAAAAATTAATAAGGGTATCTTTAATATGCATAGAGTATCACCTTATTAATTATATGATTGTTTGAAAAATTTAATTTCCAAGAATATAAAACTAATAAACACTAATAAATTCAATATTCAATTTTTTTATGAAAGATAAATTTTCATCATTATATTTATATATTTCAAACGAACAAGTTGGTTCAGGTTGTCCCTCTTGCAATAGTATGTTGATGGCATTTACATAGTTAGTATCAGCATCAAATCTATTGTCAAAACAAGAAATATATGTATTATATATTTTTAAATTAGGTGATAATGGGTAACGACCATTTTTATTGTAAATTTCAAATAAAAAGTCTTCTTTTATCATTCTTTTAATAAACTTCAATTATCAGCTATATAGTTTTAATTGACAACTGCGTGAACTTGTGGTAAATTGTTGTTAGTCAAGTGATCTGAGGCTCTCGAATTAGACGAGGGGTTTAGTGACTAGACAAATTTATTTGTCTTATAATTTAATATTAAACTATAAATTTTTAGCGTTATAAGTGATATTAACTGAAGAACACCAAATATATTGCATATATTTGGTAGTTTTTTTACAAAATCTAAACATGTCTTATCTTTTTATAACACTTTACCTTCTTTATGACATTCATAAATAAAAGATGGATTTTCATAATATATTCTACTATCATAGTTATCTATTTTGGGGATAATCCATGATGTTATGTTTTCAGAGTGGTATACATCTGCAAGCAAATACATTTTTTCAAACTTTTTTTTGATTTTATTTATAACATATTCTTTCGTATTATATGTTTTTTTAGCAATATACACTATTAAACTACAAAGATAAAATAAATCATTATCACATTTTTTCATTGTTACACTTTGTTTTGCCATAAACTACCTTTGCTATTAGAAACAATAAATAAAGATTAAAAATGTAAAAAAAAAAAAAAAGAAGCAATAAACTTCCTTAAATCCATTTTGAAATATAGATTACTCTTGTTGTATATTCTTCATAATTATCAAATATTTTAATAATTGAATAAATTATTTCTTTTAAGATATCTTTAGCATCCTTTTTAACTTTTATTTGTAATATTTGTTTTTGCATTTCACGTCTAAATAGATAGTCATCAATATATTTACTAACAACTTTATCTAGATTTATAACACTTTCTACATCTTCAGGATTGTTGATATCAATTCTAAAGATATATTGTTGATATAACTTAATTAATTTTTTTGATATAACATCATCTTCATAAGGGGAAAATTCTATTATTTTATAAAAATTTGGACAAAGGCCAATTATTTGTTTATTTGTGTACATAACATCACCTTCTATTGTTAAGTTAAGTGTACTACATTTATAATTGTTTGTAAATACCTAAAAGAAATGTTATAATAAATTTAGATAAGGATGGTGGACTAAATGTCTAAAAGAATAAAAATAAAAAAACAAGTATACTATATTTTAATTGGAATTATTCTAATAATCGGAGCTTCTATATTTGGAAATTATAAATATAAAGAATATAAATATCATCAAACATATGAATATAAATTACTTAATCATGGATATAATAATGAAGATGTAACTAAAATACTTAATAATTTTAGTGAAAAAGATTATAACTATTTTTTAAATAATGATGTTAATGAAAATTATATTAAATTATTAGATGAAAAATATTTTTTAAAGAAAAATTTTTATAAGTATATTGAATATATAAATAAAAATAAAAAGTTAGATTTAACAAGTGTTGTTAGAAATATAAATATTCATTTAGATAAGAATTTTTATGAAGAAGAATTTAATACCGATGTCAGTAAAGATACAAGTATGCTAGTAAATAAATATTATCTTCTTGGTAGTGATTATGCTCCATCTGACTTAGTTACAATTTCTCAGACTTATTCCTGGGGAGATGCAGGTAGTCAAAAAACTAGAAAAGTTACTTATGATGCTTTTTTAGAAATGTGGAATGCCGCTAAAGAAGAACAAGGATATTATTTAATGGTTAGTTCCTCGTATAGATCTTATCAAGAACAAGAAATTGTTTATAATAATTATAAAAAAACGCGTGGACAAAAATATGCCGATAGTATTGCAGCAAGACCTGGATCTTCTGAACATCAAACCGGTTTATCTTTAGATATATTTAGTAAACTAAATAATAATAAACTTACTTTTAAAGATACTGAAACTGCAAAATGGTTAGAAAATAATGCTTATAGATTTGGTTTTATTTTAAGATATCCAAAAGATAAAGTTAAAATAACTGGTTATAGTTATGAAGCTTGGCATTTTAGATATGTTGGTAAAGAAATAGCAAAATATGTTTATGAAAATAATATCACTTTTGAAGAATATTATGCGTATTTCATCGAAAAATAGGTTTAAATTTCAAACCTATTTTTATTTAATTCTAGATAGATGAGGTGAATCTATTTCAACCTTTTTTTCATTAAGTACTAGTTCCATATTTGGAATGTTTTCTTCTATATTTCTTTTTGTAAATCTTGTTACTATAAATATTTCTAAATCTATTAAATGCTTTATCATTTCATTATATATTTCTTTGATAGACTTTTTGTCATTAAATCTATTATACATAACACTAAAATCACGAAGCGTTTTATTGCCATTCATAGTTAGAAAATAAAGAATTGTTTGATAATCTAAGCCACTTAACTTGTATTTGGTATTACTTGCCACCATTTCCATAACATGTTCTTTTTCCAACTCTACTTTTAGTGTTTCTAACATCATTAATAAAAAGTAAGTCATGTCATTAGATTCTTTAGTATCTTTAATCACTCTATCGTATTTGGAACCTTTAAAACTAATACCTCGATTAAATATTATAAATGGATAAGCTTCATTTTTTAGTAAATACCACATAGACATTGTTCTACTTGTTCTTCCATTTACATCAAAATATGGATGGATATATACAAAATAAAAATGCATTATTTGAGACTTAATATATTCTTCAATTTGGTTATTTTGAGGATCACTATTAACAAATTCAAAATAAGATTTAATTAATTTTTCTATATTTTTATGATAGACACCTTCAGCAAGCTCCATATCTAACCTACCATTTTGAAGAATATAAACTGGCTTTTCTCGGTAAAGCAGGCCCATATTTTTCAAATCATATTCACTTAAAAGTCCTTCGCTTAAAATTTGATATAATTCATGTAAATGATGTTCATCCATTTTCTTATGATGTAAAATATAATAATAACCATGATAAAGATTTAAAATCCTTTGTTTTCTTTCTTCATCTTTAATTTTTTCTGTTTTTCTTTTTATTATATCTTCGATTAGAGCTAAATCATCTTGATAACCTTCGACTTGATTATTAGCTTTTAGTTCATGAGAATACATCATCTTTCTAGCAAATGTTATATTGTTCATGCTTTTATCCCACTCTAAAAAACTTTGTAATTCTTCTTTTACTTTTTGTAAAGCTTCATTTCTATAGTAAAATCTTGGGCCATTTTCTTTAGGTAGTTCTACATAAATTCTTTTTTGCATATTACCACTTCCAGGTTGCTATTATATAATAAACAAAAGAAAAACTCAACCAAAAGATTGAGTTAAAACATTTTTTCAACATTATTAGGAACTTTATCTTCCACCACTTTTTTGATAATTTTAGATTTTTGTTCATCACTTACTTTTTTACCAGTCATTTTACTTAATGTATCTATTACTTCACTAAGTGTCTTTTCATCTTTCATATTTCCTTTTTGTAGTTTTTCTGCAAGACTTAAGATGGTGTCTTTGGAAACATTAGTCTTTTTTTCAACTTTTTTAAAAAATTCATCCCCGAATTTCATGGTCCCCTCCCTAGTGATAATATATGCCCAAATTTGACTTTGTTTAATAATTGTGTTATAATGTGTCTAATTTAAGGGGGATTTTATGGTAACTTTTGAAGATGTAAAAAGTGTATTATTAAGTAACAGCGTTTTGGAACTAGAAAGAGAATACACTTCAAGACAACAAATAAATATCTTAGAAAATAATTTAAAAGCAAAAGAAGTATTGACTTATTTTCTTGACGAACTATTATATTTACCTAGAGGTTTAGATAATATAAGCAAATTAAATTCTTTACTTATGCTCTATTTAAATAGTGGAAATCCAAAAGCAAAAAAAATTTTATTAGATATTTTAAACAAATATGGATACAATCCAAATAGTGAACTACTAAGGGCTATTCAAATGAGTGATCTATTTTTTCAAAAACATATTAATGAAGATGATTATGAGCGCGCTATTGGTGGTTTGACTTTTTCCAAAGGCATTATTTCACTAAAAGAAAAAGATGTTCATATAAGATCAAATCAAGGAATTATAAAAATTGTTCCGTTGTGCGAATCTTTAGGAATTAAAAATATTAATGACAAAGAAAGGCAAGGTTTTTGTCATAATTTAACATCTTGTATTTTGGAAAAAGCAAAAAAATTATATGTTGGCTACTATTATATTCCCTTATGTTTTAAAGGACATATTGAACATTCAGTTATAATAGACCTTGAGAACAAAGAAGTATTAGATTTTGCTAATAATATTATAATACCTATTAAAATATGGAAGAGTTTTTTTGGAAGTTCAACGTTATTTATGGATGGAGAAACTTATCAAAAACTTATTAAACAAGTCAAAGAAGAACTAGATATTGATTTAAATGTTTGTTTACTTGAGCAAGTAAGAAGAAGAAAAAAGTAAGTTAAATTTACCTTACTTTCATCTTCTTCTTTTTTATATATTTATCAAGTCCACGGAAGCCTTGATTTTCATAATCAAATTCTTTTAAAATCAAACTATTCTTTATACCTTTTTTAGATAAATATTTTTTTACCATATCTTCAGTTACATTTTTATAATTAACTATGCATGTAATTCTTCCTAGAAATTCTTTACTAAAACTATTTTGATAGTTTGATTTTCCTTTCATAAATCCTATTTTATTATTAATTTCTGCGTTACTAGTCATAAAAATATAGGTGTTTTTAAAATCTATTTTTTCTCCTTTTGCATTTGTTATAAATCCTTCATCTAGCACTTGTAAAAATAGATTAATTACGTTTGAATTAGCTTTTTCAAGTTCATCTAATAACACTATAGAATTTGGATACATTCTTATTCTATCAAATATATTTTCATCATCATAGCCAACATATCCCGCAGAAGATCCAATAAGCCTATTTATAGAAACTGGTTCATTATATTCACTTAAATCTAATCTAACTAGTGGCACCTTTAAATATGTTGCTATTTCTTTTACAGTTTTAGTTTTACCCACTCCTGTTGAGCCTGTAAGGAGTATGGATACTGGCAAATCACTTTCTTTGGATTTTAGACTCGCAATTATTTCATTTATTGCTTCTTCTTGTCCAACAATTTCATTATTTAAATATGCTTTTAAATCTTTCCAATTATTTTTCATATTTGGGATATTACTTTTTCTTAACATTACTTCTTTTATATCATTATTTGTAATTCTATTTGAAGAGTTTTTCTCTTTTTCTATTTTTTCATTTAATTCTATTTCTTGTTTTCTATAATTTAACGCTTCTTCAAAATTATTATTTTTAACCATTTTTTCTTTAGCCTCGATAATATTAGATAATTTGTTCTTTAATATTATTATATTTTTTTCTTTAGGGCTTTTAACTTCTTTCATTGCACATACACTATCTAATAGATCAATTGATTTATCAGGATTAAATCGATCTAATATATATTTATTTGTTAAATCAACGATTTGCCTAATGTTTTCTTCAGAAATTTTTATATTATAGTGATGTTCAAAAGATGGTTTAATCTTGGATAATATATTTATTGTTTCATCAATGCTCGGTTCATTTATCTTTATTAGGTCAAACCTTCTTGATAAAGCTTTATCTTTAGCTATAAATTTATTATATTCATTTGTGGTTGTTGCACCGATTACTTTTATTTTTCCTCGTGCTAAATATGGTTTTAAAATATCACTAGCATTTATCGCTCCTTCTGCTCCACCGGCATTTGATAATGTATGAATTTCATCTATAAATAAAATTATTTCTGGATTATTTTCTACTTCTTTTATGATTTTATTTAATTTTTCTTCAAATTCTCCGCGATATTTAGTACCGGCTACTAAAGAGGACATTTCTATTGATATTATTTTTTTGTTTTTTAAAGCATTCGGTACATCACCTTTTTTTATTCTTCTAGCCAGTTCTTCTACAATAGCACTTTTTCCAACACCAGCATCCCCGATTAAAAGAGGATTATTTTTATTTTTTCTTAATAGGGTTTCTGTTATTAAATCTATTTCTTTTTCACGACCAACTACAAAATTATCCGATAAATCTTTTGACATTTCTTTTCCTATATTATATATTTCTAATTTTTGGTTACTTTTTTTATCTTTCAGTTTTATTTCATCATAAAGTTTATCAATATCTAATCCCATAGAAATTAATATTCTTATAGCTATCCCTTCCCCTTCTTCAAGTAAAGACTCCAATAACATAAGGGGTGTTATATAACTGTTTTTAGCATGCATTTCTGCATTTTTTATAACTTTTTTTAATAACGGTGTGTATATACAGGCTACTTTTTTGCATGTTTCAGAATTTACTACTAAAAGAAGTTCTTCTAAAAAGCCATCATATTCTATTTGGTATTTTTCTAATAAATTTCTTATTTCTTCACTATTTTTTAACATACTTAAAAATAAATGTTCTGTTCCAACATATCCATGATTTAAACTTATCATTATTTTTTCAGCATCTTTAAATATTCTACTTGTTTCTAAATTATAATTATTATACATAGAATCCTCCCTTTTATAATTCTATGTATAATAATGGATTTTCTTTAAAAATTTTATTCAATTTCTTTGGCAGGATCTATAATTTTAAAAGTACAAGGATATTTATCTAAAATTAAATAAGTTTTTACAAAATTACCACTTATTAAGCATTTCATAATATAATCTAAGTCATTTAATAACATGTCATTATTTATTGTAAATTCATAACTTCCAGTTTTTTCATTAGTTTTATAACTAACTTTTAAATTCATGTGTTTTATGGCACTTTTTCTATTTATAAACCCGGGCTTTTCTAAGCCTTTGTCAACAGTAACTTTTAATTCATAGTGAATTGTATGATTAGTAAAAACTAAATCACCTACTTCATCTTTATAAACAAAATCGGCATCTTCATGACTTTTAACATTTATTATAGATAATCTTTTTTGAGAAAAATGTAAATCTGTATTTAAATTTTTCGAATAAAATCCTATATCACAATTTACTAAATCCATATTGGGATCAAAATCTATTCTAGTATCTATAGTATCAAATAGATTTCTAATTAAGTTCTCTAAATTTGCATCTAAAAAATGGGGATTAAGACCAAGTATTTCTAAAAATTTAGTGTTTGAAACATTCATGTTTTTTAAAACATTACTTAAAGAAGTGTTTTCTTTGTCACACTTTCTATTTATTCTTGTCATAATGCTTTTAATCTTACTTAATTCTTTCATATTATTATTATATAACATTTTGAACTTAAAAAAAAGAGTTCTTTTTGTGAACTCTTAAATGTAAGTAACTACTGTAAATAATACAAGTAGTATAATGATCATACCAACAACAAATAACCAAATGTATTTAAACCATTCTTTGTAACTAACTTTAGTTAACGCAAGTCCTGTTACAAGAATCATACTTGTTGGCATGAATATTTGAACTAAACCATACATTGATGTGAATACTGTATGTGCTATTGCAAAGTTATCTGCATAAACTGCTGTTGCAAAACTTCCAACTGTGTAGGCTACATATCCAAAATCTACTTGGAATAATGATGATATGAATGCTACGATTGATGTTATAAATGGATTAAATCCTTCAACTAAATTTAAAATCCAATTATAAACTGAAGCTATTGGTTGGCCAGCTATGTAACTTGTAGTAAATACTAGATTAACACCAAGTAAACATAATAATGGTTTAAGCATTTTTTTAGTTCCTTCATAGAAACTTTCAATATATTCATTAAAGCTCATCTTATATAAGAATGCTAATAATGCACTTACAAGTACAAGTAAAATTATAAATGTAAATACATATTTGAAGTTTCCAAGAGCATTAGCATTAGCACCAAGGATATAACTTATAATGTTGAAATCTTTTCCAGCTTCAAGTCCGATTAGCCATTCATGGAATTCATCAAATACTTTGATTTCAAAGTATGAGTTCCAACTAATATAACCTAAGATTATTATAATAGCCATGATTGCTAGAACAATAATTGTTGGTAGCATTTTTGTTTTGGTTTTGCTACTTAATTTTTCAACGCTAAATGGATCATCAGAACAATTATTGTTTTTAACATTTTTCTTCATATCTTTTTCAATCTTGCGAATACGCATAACAATGAAGAAATTGTATAAAACTAATGAAACTGCCGCAATAATAAAACGATAATTTAAACCAATTTTAAGTTCTTGATTTAATGTAGAATTAAATATTGCTAATGTATCTGTTCCATATGTACATCCAAGTATTCCTACAAGAACTGATCCAAATGTAATTGCAAAGGCAGTTAATTTATCCATACCCATTTTAATTAAAATTGAAATGAAGAATGGTATAAATACTAATACTACAAATGTTTGAGAGAATAATGATGTAAGTACAAATAAAATTACACTCATTATTACTGCAGTTACAATTGGATGTTTACCAAATTTTTCAGCTGATTTTTCAACTAATTTTTGATATCCACTAATTCTTGATAAAACGCCATAGAAACCTGTTAAAACTACAAGGAATGGAATCTTATCTAGTAAAAAATATACTGAATAGTAGAACATAAATCCAAAATCAGCTAGACCAATACGAGTAAATTTTCCTTCTGCAAAATCTGAACCTTGGAATTGTCCACCAGGAAACATCCATGAAATTAGAATTCCTGTTAGAACTAAAACAAACATACTTTTCGCTAGACTATGTTTATCACTAGATATTGACATAATTAAGCCACCTACAACAAATAAAACTAATCCAATGACTTTTAAAATCATATCTGGAGTAGCTCCATTAACAAAGGCTGCAACTACAAAAAGTATAAATGCTAATACATCCATTAAAGCACCAACGCAATTTAATACACCATGCTTTTCAAATATTTTTTTCATCTCTACCTCCTTAAGAAAATTATAACACTCAAAAGCAATAAAAAAAAGTATTTTCATACTTTTTTCACATATTTATCTGCCAATTCTTACATAACGAGGTATTCTTTTATCAATTTCTACGTTCTCTAAAGCTCTCTTTAAAACCATCCCATTATATTCTTTATTTGGACTTTTATTTATTGCATCAGATATAGAGTTTATAAATTGAACAATTAAGTTTTTATTTATACTTATATTATTAGGTATATTAACACTAATTTTTTCATTTTCCATTGTAGATGTTATAGTTAACAAAATAATATTTTTTATAAAATCTCTTGTATCTTCATCCATTAAAACTAATGAAGCCCTCAAAGAAGAACAAATAAACAAAAAGTCTGAATAAGCTTTATTACTCTTTTTAAATCCACTTTCTTTAGATAACACTACTTTAATATTTGTAGCAAGTAATGCTAACATATTTTCGTTTGCTAAACGTGTTCCCTCTATTTTATCTTCTAGTGTTATATAAAGCATACCAAAAATTATATATGGATGCATTTCTAGATTAAAACCTCTTCTTATTAAAATGTTTTCAAGTTTTGAATTAGACATTGATAAAACATATTTCATTCTTAGCAAATCATTTTTAACATTTTCATTTTCGTTTTCTTGAACTATACTTAATGCAAGTTGTAAATAATCTACAAAAACATTTAACTTAAATATTGATGCACTAATTAAACAATGTTCATCAGGCTTTTTATTTTCTAATAATTTAAAATAAAGATTATTCATAATTCTAATCTTAGGAACATCTTCTTTTTTGGGACTAGCATTAATTATAAATGCCACTTCTCTATTAAACTTTTCGCTAAAATAAATTAAAGCATCTTCAACCATAAAGGTTTTATTTAATCTACTTAATACATCACTTTCAACCCATATTGCTTTATGCAACAAATTTAAAGTTATCCCGTACATACTAGTATTTTTCTCTCCATCAACTTCTAATTCATACAATAACTCATATGCTTGGTAAATTGTATCAGTTGCTCTTTCTAGAGAATTAACTATATCAATAAATGATTCTTCCATCATAAAATTCCCCCTAAAGTAAGATTTATTTTAGCAAAGAATTATATGAAAGTCAATCTAATTAAGACTGACTAAATTTAGCATTTTTATATTGTATTTAAAAAAAGTACACAGAAGTTGAGCAATAAGATTTATTATTCATATTGTCCTCCTTGCATTTTCAACAATTTAATTGTATTAAGAAAGCATAATTTTCATAATCTTTTTTTGAGAACATAACTAAGTATAACTTTCCTAGCTTATAAAAAAAATAGAGAAAAATTAAATTTCTCTATTTAGTTTCTTTTGATTGTTTATTTTCTGGTTTCATCATTGGGAATAATACAACATCTCTGATTGATGGAGCATCATATATTAACATTAAGATTCTATCAATACCAAATCCTAAACCAGAAATCGGAGGCATTCCTTGTTCCATTGCTGATAAGTAATCTTCGTCCATATCCATAGTTTCTTCATCACCTTGATCTTTTGCTTTTAATTGATCTTCAAAAGCTGCTCTTTGTTCAAGTGGATTAACAAGTTCAGAATAAGCATTACATATTTCAGTTCCACATACAACAATTTGGAATACATCTACACGTTTTGGATCATTATCACATCTTCTTGCAAGAGGTTTTAATACCGCCGGATAATTAAAGATTATTGTTGGTTGAACAATTCCTTCTCTAATCTTTTTCTTATATACAAAATCTATTATTTGACTTAATGATTTATACTCTTCTAAATCACCATATGTGAAAAGATTTGCTTCCACAATTTTTTTCTTTAATTCTTGGGGATCATCAATTTCTAGTGCATTAAATCCTAATACACTTTCTAATTCTTTACAATAATCAATTCTATCCCAATTTTCTTTACTAAAATCAAGTTCATGTCCTTGATATGTTATTACTTGAGTACCTAGTAATTCTGTTAATAAATTCTTAATGAAATTTGTAAAAAATTTAATATTATCTTCATATCTCCAATAAGCAACATACCATTCTACTTGAGTAAATTCTTGTAAATGTTGAGTATCCATTCCTTCATTTCTAAAACATTTTGCAAGTTCATATACTCTATCAAAACCTGCCACTATACATTCCTTTAAATAAAGTTCTGGTGCTATTCTTAAATTACAATCAATATCTAAAGCATTATGATGAGTATAAAATGGTCTAGCACTTGCTCCGCCTACTGCTGTTTGAACTATTGGTGTTTCAACTTCTAAAAATCCATTTTCAGCAAGATATCTATGTAAAAATGCATATAATTTACTTCTTCCTAAGAATACTTTTCTTGAATCTTCATTCATAATTAAATCAACATATCTTTGACGATATTTTTGATCTATGTCAGTTAGACCATGGAATTTTTCAGGAAGTGGTCTTAGTGCTTTACCTAAAAATGTAAAACTTTGTACTCTTAAAGTCTTTTCACCTGTTTGAGTAGTAAATATTTCTCCTAAAGCACCAATAAAGTCTCCGATATCAATTAACTTTTTAAAGAAACTGTAATTTTCTTCCCCCACAACATCTATCTTAAATTCAAGTTGCATACTTCCTTCTAAATCACGAATACGAGCAAAACTTAATTTACCCATTTTACGCATAAAAACTATACGACCTGCTATTTTAACATTTTTTGTACCATCTTCTAATTTTGGTGCTTCTTTTAATGTATGAGTCCTTTCAAAATTTTCAGGGTATGGATTACATACTTTTCCTATTTCATTTAGTTTTTCACGTCTTACTAATTCTTGTTCACTAAATTCATTCATAATTAATCACCTGGCCTTATTTTACCATAAAAAAACAATCTTGCAAACAAGATTGTTAAAATTTAATTATATTTTGTATAATTTTTTGTTTTTCTTAGTTGTTGCATAAATGACTGTAGCACCAACAACTCCAATAGCAACTATAGCAATTGGAAGTGATGCACCAGTTTTAGTTTCAGTAGTTGTAGTAATTGTTACTTTTGTTTCTTGACCAATTGATGGATTTTTTAAATTTAATGTACAATCTACCGCAGCACTTTCTAATTCAAGATTAAATGTCATCAATGTAAAATTCGAATCTTTAATTCCATCTGTTGACATAAAACTAACTGGAATTGATTTACTAGCAAGTTCAGCATCTGTAGGTGATACTTTTGTCCATCCTTCACCAGCTTTAAAATCTTTAACTGTTACTCCATCACCTACTACTTCAAGCGTTCCTGAAAAAGTAGTTAATGTTGCTTCATTTCCTTCAACAGTAACGGCACATGTGGCTGTACATTTTCCATCTGCTGTTGGACAAGTTTTATCACATTTTGTTTTTAATGATGCTGCATTTACACTAATTGGTAAAGCTAAAGCTACTACTAATGCAACTAATCCTATAAATTTTTTCACCACTATCATCTCTCCTATCTTTATTATGTCTAAATTATATCATAAAAATACAAAAAACAACACAATTTTTATAAAAATATACTAAAAAGTGTAAATTTGTGTTATTATAATATAGTAAATAGTATATAAGGATTTGTTATTATGAAAAAATTATTATTTAAAATTAAAGACAATACATTAGTTATTAAAGAAAAAATAAAGTTGTCAACAAATTATAAAAACTTATTAAATACCAATGTAATTAGTTCTGATGAACTAATATTTTCTGATGAGTATTTAGTAACAAACAACAAAATTGTAGCAAGTTTTATTAATGAAATTGTTACTTCTTATAAAATTGATACTTTATTAATTGAAAAAAATGAATTCATAATAATGATTTTAAATATTATAAAAAACAATAAATCTATTATTAATTTAATATTAAAAGAAGATTCTCCTTTAACATTTAAAATATGTGAGGCAATTACTAAAACTAATATAAAAAATTTAAATTGTTATAACCTTCAACCTTTTATGATTGAGTACTTAGATAAATATCATATTATAGTTGAGTCAAGAAATGAAATTCTTTATCTTTCTAATTTTATGTTACAAAACAATTTAAGTATTTTTTCTAGTATGTTTTATAAAATAACTTTACATATGGATTTACCATTATCCTTGCAAGACGAGGAAGACTTTGAAGCATTTTGTTCAATTAATAAGTATTTGAAAAATATAAACGTTGATTATGTAAATAAAAATGATTTGGAATATATTATAAAAATTCTGAGAAAGTATAATAAAAAGAATATTAAAATTATAATTCATTCTAATAATTTAAATGAAGATACAATAAATTATCTTATAAATTATAATAAAAAGAAAAGTAAAAGGTATAAAATATATTTTAGATTAGAATATAGTAATGATTATTTGAAAGAAAATATTCTAAAACAAACCAATAATAGCATTTTAAAAACTTGTGGTTATATTATTATATTAATTATTACATTTACTTTTGGATATGTTTTTTATGATAATTATACTTCAATGGATCAAGTAAATGAAATACAAAAAGAACTAAAAGAAGTTATTTCTTTAAATGAGACAGAAACCATTATTAATAAATTAAATGAAAATAAATCCGATAATGATAAATTAGTTAATAATAAAGAAGTGGCAAGTATTTATATGATTAATCCTGAAACTGTTGGATGGGTAACTGTTCCTAATACAAATATTGATTACCCCGTTGTACAATCTACCGACAATCAATACTATTTATCTCATAATATATATAGAAAAGAAGATAAAAATGGGTGGGTATTTATGGATTTTCGTAATGATGTTGTTAATTTAAGTGATAATCTTATTCTATATGCCCACAATAGATATTACAATGGCATTATGTTCGGTAATTTACAAAATATGATGAGATATAATTGGTATTCAAAGCCAGACAATCAAATAATAACCGTTAAAACTCTTTATGAAGAATTACATTATAAAATATTTTCTATGTATAAAATAGAAACTACTGTAGATTATTTACAAGTGCTTTTTCCAGATAAAGAAACTAAAATGAAGATGTTTAATATGATTAAAGATAGGAGCATTTATAATTTTGGTGTTGATTTGGATGAAGATGATAAAATATTAACTTTATCTACTTGTGCTGATGAATATAATAAATATGTCGTTCATGCTGTCTTATTAGATGATTGAAAAGAAACTAGCTTTCACTAGTTTCTTTAATTTTTTTATAAATTATTTCCTCTTCAAGGTAAAATGGATTTAGTTTTCTAAGTAAACTTATATTACCTGATTTTTTAAACATTTCTCTTTTACATAAAAGGTCACCTTCTACTAAATAATCGTTACCTTCTAAAAATGCATCAATTATATTTAAGGCAAACTTGTAATCTGATAAAAATCTACTTAAAATTTCATCGGTTTCAGTCTTTTCAATACTATATACTATGTCTAGATATTTTTTGTAATCGTAATTATTACCATTCAACTCTGTTACTATAGTCTCATAAACATTTGATATTATATATCTTATAAAAATTATAAACTTTTTCTCATCATTAAAATAATTTCTTAGTTTACTGATAAATGTTTCTACCAAAAATTCTTCTGAGCAGGAATATTGATCAGCTTCTCCATAATCATCATTAAAACTGTATAATAAACTTTTATCATAAAAGTCCATAAATAATTGTATACATATTTCAGAGTTGGTATATTTATCGTCATCTATACAGTCATATAAATCTAGTGCTTCAAAGGGATTAATTTTTAATATTATGTCTTTTTTACCATTGTCAATTATTAAAGATTTACACTTATTTTGAAATATGTATGGTCTATTAATATAGGAAAAAAAGTCTTCAAGTAAGCATTCTATTAATTCATCTCTCCTATAAAATGCTCTAATTATTTGTTGCATACTCATACTTTCTATTTCTTCTAACATATTTTTACTTTGCTCAATGTTTATTTCATGCCAATAGTCATAATAATTAAACATATAAGATTTACTAGCAATTATAAGCATGATTACTCTTTTTATAGATTCTATGTCCTTAAAATCACTCGTTACAATTTTCATGTATTCTTCATCGTATTTATCGTTTTTGTTTGTTAAAAAATCTAATATGTCATTAACTATTAAATCTTTATTACCTATATGTAATAAATTTAAATTTTCAGTAAATATTACAAAAGTATCGTAAGTATATGCATATATATCCATAATTATCCCCCAAATGTTTGTTATAAACCTTCTACACTAATCCATTTATATTTTTCACCTATTTTTTCAAATGTGTGAACGTATTTTTTTAACTTGTCAATCATAGTGGACACATTTAAATCTTCACTATAGGTTATATAAGTATTTTTCTCTTCGTTGTTACTATCATAACAAACTTTTGAAATTTTATCACATATTAAATAGTATTCTGTTAATTGTATTTTATTAGCATTATCAAGTAAAGTGTAACTTATTAGCCCACGATATGAAACATAATTACTATCAATTGGCTCATTTCTTTTATAAATAAATAAGTATTCTCCTTTAATATATGCACTAGTATTTTCGTCTATATCAAATTTATTAAAATGTTCATTTAATCCAAAATTACTTTTTGATATTATTGAAGTTACATCTTCTTCAAAGTCATTTATCTTAATTTTATTTAATAGTGTTCCGTCTTCTTTAAAAAGACTTTTATCAGTATCGTTTACTGATTCAATTTTTAAATTATCATATTTATTAATATAATTATATGTCATTTTAGCTATGGTAGTATAACCTAGATTTTGACTATTAATATAATTATCTACATAAAAAGAAATCTCATTATTTAAATTTTTAATATTGATATATGAATATAGTTCATCTATTAACGATTCTGGTACATCTATTTTTTCTTCTTTGCTTTTATCAAACATAAACGTTTTAATAAAAACCATTGCTGCTAGTACTGCTAACAATGTTACTGCTAATATAAATAAAAATTTATTTTCTTTTTCATTTTCCATATGATCACCATTACATTTATTTTATCATGAAATTAAATAATATAAAAGAAAAAAGTGCTTTTTATTCACTTTTTTCTGTTTTCGGATAATTATTTAATATTTGTGTTCCTGGATACCCCTTTTCTTGATATAACTTCAAAATATCAGAGTAATTTGTTGGAAATGATCCATTATTTTCACTATTTAATTGGTCAACTGGTAAATTTGTTGAAATTGTTAAAACTTTATTTTCATCATCATATATTGCTAAACCAGTAACATTGTCAAATGTTATTGTATTATCCTTATTACCAATTACTTGTTTATATTCATCTTCACTACTAAATGTATAAACATAGTCTCTTCTAGCTACATTTAGAAAAGCAAAATCAGTTCTTGCTATTGGAAATATATCTTCAATTACTTTCTTTACATTATAATTTAATACTTCTGATTCACTACTTGAACAATCTAAATATAAAAATACATCTTCACTTGTTACATATAATTCTGTAGTATATGTTGTTTGATTTTTATTATCATCTTCTGCTAATATTTCTATTTTGTATGGTCCTCCAGCTGTTTCTAGATATTTATTTACTTGATCAGAATTTTTAAATGATGTTTTACAATTTGATGGATCTGTACAACTTTTTACAAAATCTTCTACTTTTACAGAAGTTCCTACTTTCCTAAATACAACACTTAACTCAGTTTTAGGTGCTTCTTTATCTGCTACAATTACTTTTGTTTCATATGTTTTATCTTTACATTTGATTGTTACTTTATATTCTCCTATTTTAGTTGTATCAACATTCTTATTATCTACACTACATACACTTGAATTTCCAGAAATACTTGATGTATAACTTTTTACATCATCTGGTACTATATCTCCAATTCCAATTGTTATTTCTTTAGTTGTTAATTTAACGCTGTTACTTTTGTTTAGAAAATAATAAACTCCAAATGCTACACCTACCATAAGCACTATAATAAATATTATAAATATTATTTTGTTTATTGGTTTCTTTTGGGTATTGTTATTAATTGGTGGTACAGTTCCAATATTTGTTGGCTTAGTGGGATTTTGTCCCATAATATTAATGTTACTTGTTTCAATAGTATTACCAGTTAAGTTATTAATATCAGTTTGACTTTCAGTTCCAGGTATAGGTTGTGCTATCGGTGTTGGCTCTGAAACTGTCGGTACAACTTCACTTGAAGGCGCAACAGTTGAATTAACATTATTCATTGGATTTGGTGTAACATCTACATTGGGAGTTACGTTTGGCATCGGTCTAGGATTATTTGTAACTTCTCCAAAATTAGGTGTAACATTTGGCATTGGAGTGGGATTTGGAACTGCAGTGCCAGTTGATACTTGAGGATTTACACTATTTGATACTGTACCTAATGTAGTTGTATTTAAAGTTGTTGCTCCAAAACTATTTGTATTGCTATTATCATTATTTATATTTGGATTTGCTCCATTCATTTTATCAGCCCCTTTAGCTTATAATACAATTATACATTCTTATTTAATATTTTTCAACTATATTTTTAAATTCGATTCCACGATCTTCAAAATGCAAATATTGATCTTGACTTGATGCTCCCGGAGATAATAACACTACTTCTCCACTCTTTATATTTTGTTTTAAAAATCTCATAGCTTCATCTAATGTATATCCTTTATAGCATGGTATATTCATACTTTTGGCATATTCAAATACACTATCCGTTACTTCACCTATTGCATACATATATTTAACATGGGTTATATACTCATCTAGTTCATGATAATCTTGATTTCTATTTAAACCACCAAGAATTAAATGAATTGGTTTATTAAATGTTTTTAAAGCTGTTATTGTTGAAGTAGGATTTGTTGATTTTGAATCATTATAAAAATCTACGCCATTATAATTTCTTACAAATTCTAGACGATGTTCTACTCCGCCAAATGTTTTTAAAAAATCTTTTATCTTATTAATATCTAAATTAAAATTACTACATACTAGTAATGCAGCCATAATATTTTCATAATTATGAATTCCTTGTAATTTAATATCATCTTTATGTAATACTAATACATCATTTAAATAAATTGCTTCATTATCAAAATATGCTTGGACCTTATTATTTCTACTACTAAAATAATACTTTTGAGATAATATGTTTTTACTTACATCTATAGCATCTTGATTTTCATAATTGATAATAGCAATATCTTTTTCTGTATGCTTATTAAATATTTTGGCTTTAGTCATTTTGTAATGTTCATAAGTTCCGTGATAGTCTAAATGTGTTGGACATATATTGGTTAATACACTTATATTAGTTTTGAAATCATGAATATCACATAGTTGGTGATCGCTTATTTCAAGTAATAATATATCATTTTCTTTAATACTAGAAATTAAATCTGCTAAAGGCGTTCCTATATTTCCTCCAAGTACCACACTTTTTCCCAAACATTTTAACATGTTATAGATAATTGTGACTGTCGTTGTTTTTCCATTTGATCCAGTTACACCAATTATAGTAATATTTTTAGGTAAAAAATGGTATGATACTTCGATTTCATTTTCTACCCGCAAATTTAATTCTTCACATTTTTTGATTAATGGACTTGTTGACATTATCGCAGGATTTTTTATTATTATATCCCATGAAGAATCAATCAAATCTAATTGATTTTTTGTTATTTCAACGCTTATACCCAAATCTATTAATTCCTTTTTTATTTCATCATTTATTGGATTTAAATCTGTTATTGTAATTTTATTATTTTTATCCGCTAACAATTTAGCAACAGCAATTCCACTTTTAGCTGCCCCTAAAATTAATATTTTTTTATTTTCATACATATTTATCACCTATTTAATTATATTATTTAAAAGAAAAAAAAGCAATATTACTTAAATATTACTTAGTTCTCTTATATGTCAATACATAATTTTCTTCAATAAATTCATTTTTTACAACCGGTGGAACACCTGTTATTTCAAATCCTAAAGTCTTAAATTCTGCCATTAAAGTTCCATAATTCCAACTATATAATGCCTGAATTACATCACAATTTGCTTTATCTAATAATCGTTTAAAATCTAAAGGCTCCATATTCATCCAATGATATATATTTGATAACATCACTATATCATATTGTTTTTTATTGTTTTCATTAATAAAATATTGAAAGTCTTGATGGCTAAATACTGGTAATTCTATACTTCTTAATGTTTCTTGCAACTTATAATATTGATTTTCTTCAAGATAAGGTATGTATCTTTTGTAATCATCTTCACTAAACAATTCTGTCATACCACTACTCAACAAAATGTTAGAAAATGAACTTTTAATAATTACCATTTTATCAAAAAAGTTTCTTATGTCATTTGGTAAATAATTTCTAATTTTTGCATATACAACATTATTATTAATTTTTTCAGTAATAAAAAATTTTATAAATTCTTCGTAACTTAAATACTTTATGGAAGTAAACTTTAAAACAAAATAATACCAGCTAATAACATTTATATCAATTAATTCAACATTTTTAGCACCATTTAGTATAGCTGTAAAATATTGATCACCACTACCTAAAATAGTTAGCATATTAGCTCCATTCATATTATATATATCTGAATAAGAAGAAACATTTTCATTTGTAAAACTATAAACTTTTTCCATAACTTTCCTCCAAAGTAATATTTATACTACCATTTTAAAGTTGCTTTGTAAACAAAAAAAGAAGATATTACTCCTCTTTTAGTTTTTCAATGTCTTTAATAGATAGATTAGTTACTTTTGCAATTAATTCTATAACACAATTTTCTTTTAACATTGCTTTTGCTATGTCTATTTTACTTTGTTTAACACCTTCTTCTTTGCCTTTTTTTAAGCCTTCAGATCTACCTTCTTTTAAGCCTTCTGCTTTGCCTTCTTTTAAGCCTTCTGCTTTGCCTTCTTTTAAGCCCTCAGCTCTGCCTTCTTTTAGGCCCTCAGCTCTACCTTCTTTTAGACCTTCAGCTCTACCTTCTGCTAAGGCTTCATCTCTAGCTTCTTTTTTAGCTTCTTCTAAAGTCATTTCGTCATCTAGTATTTCTCTATTATAATAAAATAG
>UQVR01000004.1 GCA_900544625.1 uncultured Mycoplasmatota bacterium | reverse complement strand
CAGCAAGTAAAGGAACAAATAATATATCAAAATACTATTATTCAATAGATAATGGAAGTACTTTTACAGAAAGTACAAGTAATAGTTATACATTTAGTAATTTAAGTAATCACACAAACTATAGAATAGTAGCAAAAGTAATGGATACAAATGGGAAATATTCGAATACATATGTTGTTAGCCAAAAAATTAAGACAAACACTTTTGCATTTTATCTAGACGATGTGGAATTTCAAGCTGATAATGATATGACTTGGGAAGAGTGGCTAAACTCAAATTACTCAGATAACTGGAGTTATAAAAGCAAAATACATCCGTTTACTTATTATTATGAAAAAAAAGCATGGGGTTATCTAGGAAATTGCACAGCATATATGCCGATGTGTCTTGGTGAAATTGTGATAGACAGCATATTTCATTCTGAAAATAATGGAGCTTTAGCTATCGCAACATCTAACACTCTATATAGCGACGGGGTGATTGACAATATACATCGTGAATCTGATAGTTGTGAAAAAAGAGGAAATGATTCCAATTGCTACACAACTAAAGTTAATATTATCAAAAGGCAAAATAAAATATTAAATACTTTAAATAATATAAATGAATATGCAAAAACATTAACTAATCCCTCTGTACCAGCATCAGATATCACAGATAATCAATATTATATTATGGGATTCTGGTTTAGTTGCCTTACCCCAGATACTTTGATAGATGTTGAAGAAATAGATGAAAAAGGAAAGAAGAGAAGACGCCGTAAGAAATTAAAAGATATCAAAGTTGGTGATAAAGTAATATGTATAAATCCATTTACATTGGAATTAGATACAGATACTGTTATTGAATGCGATGGAACTATGAATAAAAAACATACATGTTATGATAATTGGTATTTTAGTGATGGAACAATTATTACAACAATACATAGACATAGATTCTATAATGTTGAAAATAAAAAGTTTATGTATATGGAAGAATGGAATATTGGAGATCATGGTTTAAATATTGATAATGAAAAAATAGAATTAATAAAACATGAACATATTGAAGAAGAAATAAATCATTGTACATTATTTACAGAAAAATATAATAATTACTTTGCAAATGGCTTACTTAGTGGTAACAGAAAAAGTAAGAATATTAATTTATAATTTAAAAGTACACCAGATAAAGGTGTATTTTTAGTTTTTTAAAAAAGACAAAAAGAATACAATATATAGAGTCATAAATTTGTCGAAATATATTGACTTTTGTCGAATTTATGATAGAATAAAAAACATTATTACGAAGAGTATTTTGTAATAGTGAGGGGGAATTGGTATGGCTACGAAAGCTACTGGAAGTAAGAAAAATATGGTGGATGAAACAACACCAAAGAAAGGTTCAAAAAGTGTGACATCAAAAAAGAAAACAAATATTTTAAAAAATATTTGGAATTTTATATGTACTCACAAAGTGATATTCAGTATTTTAACTATAATAATTCTTATTATAATCTTCACATTATTATTTTTAAAATTATCTTTATCATTTACAGCACTTTCCATTAATGATGACAAATATTCTAAGGCAGATGTGAATATGAGTCTATATAATTTGAAATATAATTATTTTGGAAAAGATGCAAGTGAAATACCTGATGCAACACTAGATGAACAATTATCTTCAGTTAATATGACAGTTTCTGAATATTTAAAGCAAGAAGCAGTATCAGAATTAAAATATCGTAGTGCTATTAAAAAAATAGCTAGTGAAAATAATATCAAATTAACTAAAGAAGATGAAGAAGCAATAAACAAAAAAATTAAAAGCATAATTGATAGTTTTGGTAGTCATGGAAAATTTAATAGTTTTTTAAGAAAAAATAAAACTACTAAAAAAGCTTATAGAAGTTATTTAGAATCAAACAAACTATATGAAAAAGTTTTTGAAACTCTTTATACTAAAGGAAAGAAAAATTACTTAACTGAAGAAGAAATAAAGAAAGAAACAAATAATTATTACAAAGAATACTATAAAATTAATCAAATAGTATTAGGAATAGTTGATACAAATACTTTAGAAAGTTTAAGCAATACAGTAGTAAATCAAAAGAAAACTTTAATAGAAGCAATTCTAAAAGAAGCTAAATCAGGTGTAGACTTTGAAAAATTAGTAGAAAAATATAGTGAAGAAGCAAGCGAAGATAATAACTTATACTTTACTAAAGATAATGTTTTAGAAGAAGTTTACAATGCGGTTGATAGTCTTAAAGAAAATGAGATAAGTGATGTTATTAAAACTAAATATGCTTATTCAATTATTAAAAGATTACCATTAGATGATAAAAAATTAGATGAATATCTTGAAAAGAAAGCCAAAACAAAGTTTAATAATGATATCACAAAGAGTGTTGAAGATTATAAAGTGTTTTATGAAAATACTTATAAAAAAATTAAGTAGGAGAGGTAAATATGAAAAAAGGAAATAAGAATAATATAGTTTATATTGTTATATCTTGTATTGTTGCTATTGTTCTTTTAGCTTTAGCTGGTGTATCATTATACAAAGTAATAAATATTGAAAATGATAGTATTCCAGAAGTAATTAGTGAAATTGATAATAGCAAGAAAAATACAACAAAATTAGCAAGTGAATTACAAGAAAGAGTTAATTTATTAGATAAAAAAATTGCTGAAGAAATTGCTAATTTAGAAAAAGTACAAAAAGATTTAAATTCTGCCACAAACAAAAATATTAACGAAAAATATGAATCATTAGACAAAACAATTAATGAAAATAGTGAAAACATTTTAAATACTGTTGATTCTCACTACAACTCATTAGTGGAATTAAATAATAAAAATTATAATAGTTTAAAAGATCAAATAAATAATTTTAGTGATGAAACAAGAACTAATTTTATTAATGTAAATCAAAAAATTGATAATGAATTTTTATCATTAAATCAAAAACTAGATACAAATAATGAAAATCTTAATATTAAACTTGATAACATTAATAATGGTTTAAATACAAAATTGGATACTTATAACCAAAATTTAAATGTTAAACTAGATAATTATAATCAAAATTTAAATGTTAAACTAGATAATTATAATCGAAATTTAAATGTTAAACTAGATAATTATAATCAAAATTTAAATGTTAAACTAGATAATTATTATAATAGAATAAATAATTCTTTAAATAGCATCGAAAATAATATCCTAGCTGGATTTAATTGGAACCAAGCAAAATTAAATGCTATTGGAACACAAATCACAGATGGATTTAATTGGAACCAAGCAAAATTGAATGCTGTTGGAACACAAATTACAGATGGATTTAATTGGAACCAAGCCAAATTAAATGCTGTTGGAACACAAATTACAGATGGATTTAATTGGAACCAAGCAAAATTAAATGCTGTTGGAACACAAATTACAGATGGATTTAATTGGAACCAAGCAAAGTTAAATGCTATTGGAACACAAATCACAGATGGATTTAATTGGAACCAAGCAAAATTAAATGCACTTGATACAAAATTAACAGACGAATTCAAAGGACTAAATAGTGCTTTAACAAAAGAATCTGAAAGTATTAAAAGTGTAGTAAATAGTGCTTATAATGGATTAAATACTAATTTAACAAATGGATTTGCTAAAGTAAAAGAACAACAAGTAAGTGATTTCACTTCATTAAATAATGGAATTGGAAGTATAGCTTCAACACAAGGTACAGAATTTACACAAATTAAAACGTCTATTAATGCAAACGCAACTTTAGTAAATAATAAATACTTAGCGTTAAATGGAAGTTTAAATGGAGTTAGTGATACTGTAAATAATAACAATTCATTATTACAAGGAATAAATACAAATATTAGTGAAATAAATAACAGCATAGCTTCAATTAATGATAAATTAACAACAATGGATACTAATATAGCAACAATTCTAAGTAGACTAACAGAAATAAATAATATTAATAATATAAATATAAATGATGTTATATATAACCTAAATGCATTTAAATCTCAACATAGCGAAGCAACACAAGAAGATGAAATAAATTATATTATTACATATTTAAAGGAAAAGAATTTTGTAAGAACATATTAATATGAATATAGATTTTGAAAGATTAAGAATGGATTTAATTAATTATTTCGAGGGAGCTTATTTTGCAGGTGGTATTGGGTATGCAATACTTGATGCAGATAGAGCAAGGTATGCAACAGAAGATGAATTAATTAGATTAGCTCAATTTGTTGGATTAGATTTAACAAATTATGAAAATATGGGAAAGAGTAGATAAATTAATCTATTCTTTTTTTTGTTAATATAACATATATTTTTCTGAGGGATAATTATGTTTTATAATAATATACATACTAGAATTAGATATATATTTTTAGTGGTTATTTTAGTTTTAGTTATAGCTATTATTAGGGTTTTTTATATTCAAGTTTTTTCTTATAAAAAGTTAAATACTTTAGCAGAATCTTTGTGGAGTAGAAAATTACCAATATCAGCAGATCGTGGAAAAATTGTAGACCGAAAAGGTAGAGTATTAGCGGATAATATTACAACAACATCCTTGGTAGTTATTCCTAACCAAATTAAGGATAAAGAAGATACTGCTAAAAAGTTAAGTAAAATATTAAAAAGTGATTATAACGATATGCTTAAACATATTAGCAAAAAAACATCAATAGAAAGAGTTCATCCAGAAGGAAGAGGTTTAAGCTATGATATTGCTGAAAAAATAGATGCTTTAAAAATAGATGGAGTATATTTGGTTAAAGAAAGTAAAAGATATTATCCATATGAAGCAGTTTTAAGTCATGTTTTAGGTTATGTTGGAATTGATAATCAAGGGTTATCTGGTTTAGAACTTTATTATGATAATTATTTAACAGGTGAAGATGGTTCCATTAAATATTTTTCTGATGGAAAAGGTCATAAATTACAATTATCAGAAATTTATGAGGCTCCGACATCTGGTGTATCATTACAACTTACCATAGATTTAGATTTGCAGCTTGCTATGGAAAATGAACTTGATAATGTTGTGGCTAAATATAATCCAGATAGTGTTATAGCGATTGCCATGAATCCCAAAAATGGAGAAGTATTAGCAATGTCATCAAGACCCAATTTTAATAGCAATGAATATAAAAATTATAGTACCGAGGTTATAAATAGAAATCTACCGATATGGATGACATTTGAACCCGGATCAACTATGAAAATTACGACATATACTGCAGCCATAAATGAAGGGTTAATCAATATTTTTGAAGATAGATTTAATGATTCTGGAGCCATAAGAGTAGATGGTGCAACACTTCATTGTTGGAAACATGGGGGACATGGTAATCAAACTTATCTAGAGGTTATAGAAAACAGTTGCAACCCTGGATTTGTTAACCTTGGGTTAATGCTTCAAAAAGAAAAATTAATGAGTTATATAAAAAAATTTGGTTTTGGAACAAAAACGGGAATTGATTTAAATGGTGAAGGAAACGGAATACTATTTAATTTAGATAAAATGGGGAATGTTGAACTTGCCACAACAGCTTTTGGTCAAGGAATAAGTGTAACCCCAATTCAACAAGTTCAAGCGGTTTCTGCTATAATAAATGGAGGAACATTATATACTCCTTTCTTAGTAAAAAATTATTTAGAACCTGAAACTAATACCATAATTAAAAGTGTAAATGTCCAAAATAAAGGAACAATCATAAAAAAAGAAACATCAGATTTAGTTAAATACGCACTAGAAAGTGTAGTTGCCAAAGGGTCTGGTCATAATGCATATATAGAAAATTATCGTATCGGGGGAAAAACTGGAACAGCACAGACAGTTGAAAATGGGAGATATTCATCAAGTAAATACATTTTATCATTTATTGGATTTATGCCAGCAAATGACCCAGAAATTATAGTTTATGTTGCGGTAGAAAATGCAAAAGGAGTGGTGCAATATGGTGGTACTGTAGCTGCCCCGATTGCCAGAAACATTTTTTTAAGCGCCATAGATATTCTTGATATAAAACCGGATACAGAAGGAATTCCTAAAGAATATACTTGGTTAGATCAAAAATATGTAGTTGTACCAGATGTAGTAGGTATGACTATTGATGAAGCAAAAAAAGTTTTAAAAGGATTTAATATAGAATATAGTGGTAACGGCGAAACTGTTATTTATGAATCTCCAAAAGGGGGAATGTATGTCAAAGAAAAAGGAACAGTAGTTCTAATGCTAGGTTAAGTGTAAAAATATGTAAATTTTATTTCTAAAATAAAAAAAGAAGAAAAAAGTGGTGTATAATAAAGTTGCGAGGTGGAATTATGTTAATATTAGCTAAAGCATCAATGGCAATGATGCTAGGGTTTATTTTATCTTTAATAACAGGTTTATTTGTTGTTCCATTATTTAGAAAATTACATTTTGGACAATCAGTAAGTAAATTGATTAATGAAAGACACTTAAAAAAAGAAGGAACACCAACAATGGGAGGTATAATTTTCATTATCCCTGTTATAGTATCTTTAATTTTACTTTATATTAAAGGTAGTATTGCAATTAGTTATAACCTTATAATAATAGTTTTTGTCTTTTTAGCATATGGGCTACTTGGTTTTATCGATGACTACTTAAAAGTTAAATTCCATAATAATAATGGCATAAGTTTAGTTACAAAATTTTTAATTCAAATGTGTATAGCACTAGTTTTCTTTTATTTATTTATGAAAGGCGGAGGAAAACCAGTACTGAGTATAAGTTTCCTAAATATTTATATTGATTTAGGTTGGATGTTTGGTTTATTTATATTATTTTTACTTGTTGGTACGACGAATGCTGTTAATATTACTGATGGCCTAGATGGTCTAGCTGGTGGATTATCTGCAATAGCCTTCTTTGCTTATGGTGTTATAAGTTGGAATGCTGGTTGGTTAGAAGGTTATCAAGAAATAGCAATATTTTGTTTTCTTTTAGTAGGTGCTTTAATAGGCTTCTTGGTATTTAATACTCATCCAGCTAGAATATTTATGGGTGACTTAGGTTCTCTAGCTTTAGGTGGAGCCTTAGCATCAGTTGCAATTGTATCAAGACATGAAATATCACTAGCCATTATTGGTGGAGTGTTTGTAATAGAAACACTAAGTAGTTTAATACAAATAATATCAATTAGATATTTTAATAAAAAAGTATTCTTAAAAGCACCACTTCATCATCATTTTGAAGAAATAGGATGGAGAGAAACAGACATAATCAAGTTATTCTGGGTTGTAGGTTTTATTTTAGCAATGGCTGCAATAACTTATGGAGTATGGTTATAAAAAATTTCTAACACTAGTCAATTATACCAAGCATATACTACAAGAATTTTCTAACACTTAAAAAGTAATAGAAAATTCTTTTTTTAATATAATTATATGAGGGATAAATATGTCTAAAAAGTATGATAAATGGTTACTTATTACTGTTATAATAATAGCTATATTTGGAATAGTAATGATTTATTCTGCTAGTTCTATCTGGGCTGAATATAAATTTAATGACTCATTTAAATTTGTAAAAGCCCAAAGTGCATTTTTTATCATAAGTTTAGTAATAGTTTTTGTTTTAAAAAAAATAAATCCAAAAATATATTATGAAAAAGCTAATTTAATATTATTAATTTGTTTTTTGTTACTAGTCCTTGTTTTAATCCCAGGTCTAGGTAAAATTAGAAACGGAAGTAGAAGTTGGTTTGGTATCGGAGGTTTTGGTATCCAACCCAGTGAATTTGCTAAAATAGGATTAATTATTTACGTATCAAAATACTTAGCAAATAATCAAAAACAAATATTTGATATAAAAAAAGGAGTATTGCCAATTTTATTAGTCATCGGAGTATTTTTTCTACTTATTATGCTAGAACCTGACTTTGGTACTGCAATGGTAATTGTTTTAACTTTAACATCAATTCTTTTTATTTCTGGAGTTAAATTATCATTTTTTGTTAAAATAGGTATAGTGGGAATCCTTGGCATCATTGGTTTAATCGTAGTTGCCCCATATCGTATGTTAAGAATAGTATCTTTCTTAAATCCTTGGGTAGATCCTTTAGGTAGTGGTTATCAAATAATTCAAAGTTTATACGCTATTGGTCCAGGTGGACTACTTGGACAAGGCTTTTTAAATAGTCGTCAAAAGCAATTTTATTTACCTGAGCCACAGACAGATTTTATATTTTCAATTATTTCTGAAGAATTTGGTTTTCTTGGAATTTTGATTGTAACAACATTCTTTGGATTTATCTTTTATCGTATTGTTAAAATATCATTAAATTGTGATAATTTATTTTATAAATATTTATCATTTGGTTTAGGTTTTGGAATAATTATTCAAGCTTTACTTAACATTTGTGTAGTTATAGGTTTAATACCTGTTACCGGAGTAACTCTACCATTTTTTTCTTATGGAGGTTCAAGTCTACTGGTAAGTATGATTAGTATTGGTATAATTTTAAGTATTAGTAAAGAGTAAATATTGTTAAAAATAAAAAAATAGTTTATAATTAAATTATAAGGTGATTTTAATGAAAAATATAACTATTTTAGGTGGTGGAGTCTTAGGAAGTCAAATAGCTTTTCAAACTAGTTATTCAGGATATAATGTTACTATTTATCTTCGGAGCAAGGAAAGTATTAAAAGATGTAAGAAAAAACTTGAAGAAGTAAAAAACTCTTATATTGAAGCAATTAATATAATGAAAAAAAATAAAGATATTAATAATTGGTCATTAGGTATTGCTGATTTTGATAATTTTAATGCAAGTAAATGCTTAAAAAAGGTAAATATGGTGCTTGATGAAATTAAGTTAGAATTAAATTTGGATAAAGCTTTAAAAGATACTGATTTAGTAATAGAATCAATGAGTGAAGATTTTAATGCTAAAAAAGAAATATATGAAAGTATAAAAGACAAACTTGATGATAAAACAATTATTGTTACAAATTCATCAACGATGTTGCCAAGTAAACTTGCAAAATATACAGGTAGAAGTGATAAATTTTTAGCTCTTCATTTTGCAAATTCTATTTGGAAAAATAACATTGTGGAAGTAATGAGACATGATAAAACAAGTGATGCTGCATTTAATGAAGTAATAGATTTTGCTAAAGGTATAAGAATGATACCCCTTCCATTAAATAAAGAGAAATCTGGTTATTTGTTAAATTCTATGCTTATACCGCTTTTATTTTCTAGTTTAGATTTATTAGTTAATGGTATAAGTGATGTAAAAAGTATAGATACAGCATGGAAAAGAGGAACAGGATCACCAAAAGGTCCTTTTGAAATACTTGATACTGTGGGATTAAAAACTGCATACAATATAGTTTTAATGTACGTTAAAATACCTAAATTTTTAGCCCCATATAATTTTAAGGGAATGGAAAGTCTTTTAAAAAAATACATAGAAGAAGGAAAATTAGGAAAATCTAGTGGTGAAGGTTTCTACAAGTATGATATATAAATGCATTTATAAAACACCAAATGAGTTTGATGACATTGTGATGGAATCTGATGGCAAATTTCTAACAAAATTAATATTTTTAAATTCTAGTGATTCAGAAAAATTAAGCAATGATGCTGAGTTTAAAAATCTAAAAATATTTTCAATAACTAAAAAATGGTTAGATATTTATTTTAATGGTGACATTCCTGATTTTACACCAGAATATAAATTCTATAATTTAAGTTACTTTACTATGGAAGTTATTGAATACATTAAAAAAATTCCTTATGGAAAAACTATAACTTATGGTGATATTGCTTCCAATATTGCCAAAAAGAAAAAAATAAAGCAAATGTATCTCAAGCTGTAGGTGGAGCGGTAGGTAGAAACCCTATTTGCATAATCATTCCTTGTCACAGAGTAATGAGAGCAAATAACAAACTTACTGGCTTTGGTGGAGGCTTAAATAACAAAATAAATTTATTAAAGAAAGAAGGATATAATGAATACAAAAAATAGAACAATAATGATTATATTAATGGCAATCTTAATGATTGTTGCATTAATAGGATTGAGATTAAAAAATGATAAAAGTGAAAATACAAATGTAAAAGCAACAGGAAAAACACTCGTAGTGTATTTCTCAGCCCAAAATCATACGAAAAATCTTGCAGAAAAAATAGCAAAGAAATTAGATGCTGACCTTTTTGAAATAGTACCACAAGAAAAATACACAAGTGAAGATCTAAATTACAATGATGAAAATTCTCGTGTTTCAATTGAACATAATGATAAAACAAAAAGACATATATTATTAGAACAAACAACCCCAGACAATTGGGATAGTTATGAAACTGTTATAATTGCTTATCCAATCTGGTGGGGTATTGCAGCTTGGCCAACTGATAGCTTTGTAATAGGAAACACTTTTGATAATAAAAAAGTATTTCCAATTTGTACTTCTGCTTCCAGTGGTTTAGGTGATAGTACTAAAAATTTAAAATCCATATCCAGCGGCGGAATATGGTATGATGGATATCGTTTTTCATCAAATGCCAGTGATCAAGATATAGATAATTGGCTTAAAACAATTAGTAAATAAAAAACTAATTGTTTTTTTGAAACTTTTTTTAAAAAAATTAACACTTTAAAGTTGAGGTGAATGAAAATGACTGGTCAAAAAGCCTTAGATAAATTTGATGTGGTTTATAATGAAAGTTATAAAGATATTTCTAGGTATGTAGTATTAAATGCTAATAATATTGGTGATGTAAAAGATATACTTCAAAACATTTATCTTGAGGTATATAAAAATATTGATAAAGTTAGTGATAAAAACTATGTATTTGGAATAGCTAAAAATGTTTTAAAAAAATATTACAGATTTAAGTTCTTAAGAAAAGATGATACTGAAATTACAGATAGTATTAAAAGTAATATTAATTTAGAAAAAACAGTTATGGACAAATTTGATACTGAGCTTGTCTGGAAATATTTAAAAAAGAAAAATAACAATATAGCTAAAATAATATATCTTTATTATTATGAAGATTTTACTATTAAAGAAATAGCAAATAGTTTAAATTTAACCGAATCAAATGTTAAAAATTATATTTATAGAACTCTAAAAGAGTTAAGGAGGATTAATAATGACTAAAAAAGTTTTAAAAGATATAATTGATGAAAAAATAAATAAAAATGATATTTATAATTATGTTGTAAATAAAAAAAGAAAAAATATTTATGCAACATTAAAATATGCCAGTTTAGTTTTAGTTTGTATTGGAATAATATTATTTGGATACAGAAGTAAAGCGTTTAAAAATGATAATAATAGTAATATAGATGGAATACACATTAATGAAATAAGTAAAATAACAAGCAATGATACAGATGTTCATCTAATAAAATTAGAAAGTAATTATATAGAATATGATTTATTTTCTAAAACATTTCCATTTTATAAAAGAAGCACAGAAGCATTTGATAAAAAAAATAATAAATTAAAAAATTACACCTGGGATATAAGTTGTTTAGGAACTTTTAATGAAGAAACAAAATCTACAAGTGTATATAACTATTTATACACTTACAAAAAAAATGATGGTAATGGTAAGATTATTGTAGCTTTTAATAACACAAGAAAGCCTGTGCGCGACTATTATTTTGAATCAAGTACAAGTAATTATTCTAAAATAAAAAATAAAGATATATTAATTTATCAATATGAAAATACATATTATACAGAATTTAAAGATAATGGTATTTATTACGATATTGAAAGTCACAATGTAAGTTTAGAAGATTTTAAATATATTTTAGAAATAGTAATTGAGTAGTTGATAAGAACAATTAAAAGTAAAATTTTAATTGTTTTTATTTGTGTACCCATTCGACAAGAAAGAACAAATTATTTATTTTGAGTGTGTTAGGATATTAAATGTTTCTTTGGAAATAGGGTGAAAATATGACAGAAACAAAAGAATTTATTTGGTTAACCAATGACTTAGTATTTAAACATATATTTAGTAATAAAAGAATAATTAAAGATTTTTATAATTCATATCTAAAGTATATTAAATCAGATTTAACTATTTTAAATGTTCGAGTTACTAAGCAAAAATATATTCAAAATGATAATATTAAGTTACATGACTATTATTTAGATATTGTATTAGTATTATCAAATGGAGAATTAGTAAATATTGAAATGTATAATAATTTCGGAGAAACTGAATGCATGAAAAGTTTAGCATATGCATCTTATATATACTCACATCAACTTAAAAAGAATAATCCTTATAGAAGACTTAAGAAAGTAACTAGTTTTAATATAATGAATGGTAATTACAAATTAACTAATAATGAAATAATAAATAAATACGAATTAATAAATGTAATAAATCACAAAAAGATATTAAAAGAAAGCATAGAAATGTTGCTAATAAGACTTGACATTTTAGATGATATATCATATTCTAAAGATGAAGAGAGATTTATAAGATGGTGTAGATTGTTATATGCAAAAACACGAGAAGAAGCAATAAAAATAGCAAATGGAGATGAATTAATGATGAGTACGGTTGAAATGGTAGATGACTTTATAAATGATCCAGAAGTGATAAGTATCTTTCATGATGATTCATGGAAGATAGTTTCAGCGGAACAAAGAGGTAAAGCTGAAGAAAAAATAGAAACAGCAAAAAACATGTTAAAAGAAAAATGTAGCCCAAAGTTTATAAGCAAAATAACAAACTTATCAATATCTGAGATAAATAAGTTAAAAGTTAACTAATAATCTAAATTAAAAAAACAACTAAATTTTAATTAAATTAGTTGCTTTTTATTTTATCTGTATTTTTAAAATTTAACTTTGCGTATTTATTTAATATTTCCATACCTTTTTCATTTACTACTTGAGTTGCAAACAAATCAACATTAGTTCCAGCCCCTTTAGGAATATCCATTCCTAATTCCTGACTAATTTTATACATTTCTCTTAAAAAAACATATCTACTTATAATTGATGCACAAGCAACACTTAAACATTGTTCTTCAGCTCTCGGAGTAAAAGTAATATTTGTAACTTTCTTATTAACGTCTGATAAGTAACCATAATAATTTTTTGGGGGAGTAAATTGATCAACTATTATTCTTTCATAAGGATAATTTTTTTCAACAAGGTTAAGTAATACTTTATTGTGTAAAATTGCCTTAATTTTATTCATATTTATTTTTTCATGATCAAGTTTATTATATTCTAAATTGGTTAATATAAATACAGAATAGGGAATCTTTTTCATAATAACGGGAGCAATTTTTTTTATATAGTCATCAGTTATTTTTTTTGAATCGGTTACTTTAAGATCGTGTAAAAAAGCAACATTTTCTTTATCTACAAAAGTAGCAGCAACTACGATTGGTCCAAAATAATCTCCAGTTCCAACTTCATCAGAACCAATAGTACTAAAAGAATCATAATTAACTAATTTTTTTTCTGGTAAATCTTTATTTGTTTTATCCTTACCAGTATTTATATCAATAATTCTTCCATTAAACTTCTTTTCCATATCAATCCAAATATTTGCATCAATATCTGCAGATATTCCTTGAAACATAGCCTTGCCAGATTCATAAAGAGTTATAATTGTTCCCCCTTCATCAGCCTGAAAAATAGCATAAGGTGGTGTTTTATCTCTTTTTAAATCCTCATAATATTTTATCATTTTAGATTTTATATTATCACTAACTTTAAATACGATTGTCATAAAATAACTCCCTTTCATATAGCATATTGTACCATAATCTTAATATTATTGTCTAGATATGATAAAAATAAGTAATTTAATCTTTATTTTTAAAAACATTTATAATATAATAAATATAAGGAGAGTAGAAAAAATGAATATAATTAGTGCAGTTATAATACTTATTGTGTTATTTTATGTATTCTTGGGGTTCAAAAGAGGGGTTATTAAAACTGGAGTTTCTCTAGTTGGTACGATTGCTATTTTAATAGTATCTTATGTTTTAAAAGATATTTTAGCTAACTTTTTAATGGAGCATTTACCATTCTTTAATTTTGGTGGAGTATTTGATGGTATAACTTCAATTAATATTTTAATGTATGATATGATATCATTTATCGTAATATTTGTTATATTATATTGTTTATTAAATATTTTATTAACTCTATCAGGATTAATAGAAAAGTTACTAAAAATGACTGTTATACTTGCAATACCATCAAAAATATTCGGAGCATTACTTGGTTTAATCGAAGGTATTCTAGTAGCATTCTTATTAAGTTTTGTTCTTTTACATATTGCTCCGACCGAAAAATATGTTATGGATAGTAAATTAGCAATTGTATTACTTGAAAGAAGTCCATTCATAGGTAGAATGACTACAAGTACAACACTAGCTTTAGAAGATATTAATAATATAGTTAATAGCCTAAAAGAAGATGATAACAGAAGTGATGCTAACTTTAAAGTATTACATCAAATGATTTACTGGAAAGTAATAACTGTGGATGAAGCTCAAAAATTAATAGATAATAAGAAAATCGTTTTTGATAACGAAGTTGAATTAGGTGGGTAATAATGGTCAAACATTTAGAAAATGAACAAGAATTTAATGAATTAATTAAAGGAAGAATTTTAGTTGATTTCTATGCTGATTGGTGTGGACCATGTAAAAGATTGGCACCACTTCTAGAAAACTTAAAAGAAATCGATGTTTTAAAAGTTAATGTAGATTTATTTGATTCTTTATCAAGAAGTTATGGAATAATGAGTATTCCAACATTAATTCTTTTTGAAAATGGTAAAGAAATAAAAAAAATAATTGGTTTTCAAACGGAAGCTGAAATAAAAGAGTTTATAAAATAAACAAAATATACATTGGCAAAAAATATAATAATTATGGAAGGTTAATAATACTTTCCTTTTTTATATGTCTGTTTTTTTGTAAAAAATCCTTTGATATATAACCGAAAAAATTTATCCTACAGATTTAAAGAAAACTAATTAAAAACTTTTTGGATATTTTTTTGTTGAAAAAAGCATAAAAAAGCACAATAAATTATTGACAAAATACAACAATTATTTTATCCTTAAGATAAGGAGGATGTAATGAAAAATAGAAGAGGCTTTACTTTAGTAGAAATGATTTTTGTTATTGTAGTTTTGTGTTTAGTAGCAACAGCTAGTGTATCAATATTTATAAATATTAGAAAAAGTATATTAGAAAAAGAATATAACAATGTAGTTAGTTATTTAGAAACAAAAGCTATAGAATATGCTAATAAAACCAATATTACTACTATTAATGTAGAAGATTTAATTAATCAAGGGCTTGTTAAACCTGATAATCAAACTGACATACTCAATCCAATTACAAAAGAGAGTTTAAATTGTAATATTATAAGATCATCTTTTGATGGTAGTGAGTTTAAAGCTGTTTTAGGTGAAAAGTTAGTTGATGAAAATAATTCTTGTAAAAAACCTGATAAAACAAGTATATTTGAAATTTGTCGTGTAGAGAACGGAAAATGTTTATCAATCGATTCCTATGAATGGTTTAATCATGATTTAGTTCTTGGTATTAAATATAGCAACGATAAGGAAAACAAATTATTGGCAGATGAGAATATTAAGATTCATTGGGTCAGCACAAATGGTTTTGCTAGTGACGAAAAAACAATAGAAACATCTACTTCTTCAGTAAGTCAAAACACTTATAGGGTTGAGGTTGATTTAAATGATATCGTAGGTGAGACAAGTAAAAAAGTAAATATTGATAAACAACAGCCAAATGTTTATGATATTTTATATGACCATAATTGGTCTGCTAATAAAAGTATATCATTAAAAGCATCTGATATGTCCGGTTCAGGAATAGATGGATATTCTTTAGTTAGTGAAAAAGAAGAATGTAGCAGTTTTAGTAAGTCAAATACATTCAATATAACTGTTAATGGAAGTTATAAGTATTGTGTTAAGGACAAAGCAGGCAATATTACAAGTGATATGGTTGTAATTGATAAAATTGATGGGGTTATTCCAGACAAACCTAATATTGTATCTAATGATAATATTGAAAGTGACAAATGGCATATAAATGATTTTATATTAACTTTTGAAAGCAAAAAAGAGAATAACACTAGTAAAATAGAATACTTTTATGGTTGGGATAAAGACAATTTAATATTTTTAGGAGATAGTATTAATATTAATTCTGATTACAGTAGAAAAACACTATATGTTAAGGCATGTAACGAAGCAAATCTATGTAGTGATATTAATAACTATATTGTGAAAATAGATAATATTGCACCAATATATGAAATGGGAGGCTCTCTTGGAGCTGGAACTATATCTACTCCTACTTATAAAGATAATGAAGGAGGCTCTGGTGGTGTTAAAGTATATACATGTGTTTCTTCTTCAACTAATATCAATTCTTTAGGTGATTGTTTCTCAAATTCCACAAATTACAATTATTCATGTGGAGTAACATACAGATTATATAGTTATGCTGTTGATGCTGTTGGAAATAAATCTGAAATTCATGACCATACATTACTAAATAATGTAAGTTATTATAAAAGATGTAGTAGTGGTGGAAGTTATACCCCACCAACACCAGATCCAGAACCAGAAAAGCCAACCACACCAACAAAACCAACAAAACCAACAAAGCCAACGAAGCCAACAAAGCCAAGCACACCAACGAAACCACAAAAACCAGACAGTTCAAAAAAGGGAAACAATACTAAGCCAAACAATGGTTCCAAAAATAATAAAAAAGATAACAGTAAAAAAGGAAGTAATGTTTTAGATATCCATTGTGGAGGCACATTCTGCGGCAATTTCTCTTATAATCCTGATAACAAGAAAAATGATTCAAAAAAACAAAATACAAATTCAGGTTCAGGCAAGAGTACAAGTGGTAAGACAAATAATAATAGCAAATCAAAAAGTGAAAACAAAAGCAGCAACAAAAATAATAAAAACAACAATAGTAAAAATAATAAAAATAATAAAAATAATAAAAATAATAAAAATAGTGGAAATAAATCTGGTTCATCTCAAACAAACCGTAGAGGACATAGATAATAGAAAGGAGAGTATAGTGTGAATATAAAAAAAACAATTATAATAGTTATTATTTCAGTGATAATTAGTGTAAGCTTATCTTTACTAGGGGTAAAAATATATAATAGTGTCAATCATAAAAAATATACAAATTTAATTAGTGAGGCAGGACTATACAGAGTAGATAGTGTTGAGTATAAATTGCCAGAATTTGCTATAAAATTTGATGGTATATATAACGAAGTAGTCACTAACGAGAGTATAAGCAGTTTACCAGTTTATGAAATAGATGCAGTCATGAATGATGGCATTTATAAAGATTATTATAGATATCATGGAATTAGACTAAAAGAATTATTGAATTTATATGAAATTAAAGATTATAATAATATAACTTTTAGATCTGAAGGTCGACTACAAGTTACATTTTTGAAAGAAGAAATTAATGACGATGTATTTTTAATCTTTGACGTTGATGGTTTTCAATTCGAAGAAGATGATCCTGTAGGATTACTTGCTGTTGATTACAATTTACGTTATAGTATTACTGATGTTGTTTCTTTAATGTTTGATTAACTTTAGCAAAAAGCAAAAAAAATGCTGGTTTAGTTTAAAACACTAACACCAGCATTTTTATATGCCCTAAGTAATGGGCCTGCGCCAAGCTTAACTCCTCCGAAATATCTAACTACAATTAATAATTTATTATTAATATTATTCATTTCTAATAAATTATAAAGTGGAGTACCGGCAGTTCCACTTGGTTCTTTATCATCACTTTTACCAGCAGTACTTCCAAACTTATAAGCATAAACGATATGTTTAGCTTTTTTATGTTCATATTTTATATTTTCTAGAATTTCTTTAATTTCGCTTATTTCATCAATATCATAAAGATAAGCAACAAATTTAGATTTTTTAATTTCTATTGTATTAGTATTTAGTAATTTCATAAAAATTTTCCTTTCTTAATAATTATAACTTAAAAATAAAGAAATTTGTAGTATAATATATTTGATGGAGGTACATATGCTAAAAGAAAAGTTAAAAACAATTCCTCATTTGCCAGGATCTTATCAAATGCGTAACATTAATAATACCGTTATATATGTCGGAAAAGCTAAAGATTTATATAAAAGAGTAAATAGTTATTTCAAAGGCAATGTAACTGGAAAAACTGCCAAAATGGTAAGTGAAGTCGTAGATTTTACATATATTACCACCAAGACTGAACAAGAAGCGTTTATCCTAGAATTAAATTTAATAAAAGAGTACGACCCCAAATACAATATATTACTTAAAGACGATAAGAGTTATCCATATATAGAATACATAAGTAAACCATATCCAAAATTAAAGGTATCAAGATACTTAAGTATTAAAAAAAGGGACAAGAAATTGTTATTTGGGCCTTATCCAAACGCTTACGCTGCCAGAAAAATAGTTAATTTAATAAATAGATTATATCCTTTAAAAAAATGTGAAGGAATGCCTAAGAATGTCTGTCTATATTATCATATCGGAGAATGTCTGGGATATTGCGAAAAGAATGTAAATAAAGAATCTTTAGAAAAGATGGAAAAAGATATTTTAGACTTTTTAAAAGGTGATGATAAGATTTTAATAGATAAAATCACTAAGAAAATAAATGTTTTTAGTAATAATCTGAACTTTGAAGCTGCTCTAGAACTAAAAAAAGAATTAGATTATATCAAAGTGGTTCTTGATAAGCAAAGGGTAGAACTTCATGACTATATAAATAGAGATGTCATAGGGTATGATGCTATAGATGGTATAATATCAGTCCAAATATTATTTATAAGAAATGGTAAAATTGTCGGAGGAAATAATGATAAATTTTATTTAATGAATAATCTTGAAGATGAGGTTAATTCATATATATTAAAGTATTATGAAAGACATGAAATACCAAAAGAATTATTATTAGATAAAGGCTTAAATGAAAGTATAATAAGTAATATTTTAAATACTAAAGCCTTAATACCAATAAAAGGAAAGAAGAAAAATTTAATTGAAATGGCTCATGTTAATGCAACGATATCTCTAGAACAAGAAATAACTATTATAAAAAATGATGAAAGAAGAAGTGTTTTAGCCAACGATGAGCTAAGAAAGTTATTAAATTTAAAAGTACTAGATCGAATAGAATCTTTTGATAACTCAAATCTTTTTGGTTCATATGCAGTTTCAGGAATGGTAGTATTTAAAAATGGCAAACCAGCTAAAAATGAATATCGAAAATATAAAGTAAGTGTAGATAAGAATGATGATTATAACACTATGAGAGAAGTAATTTATCGAAGATATTATAGATGTTTAGTTGATAATTTAGAAATGCCAGATTTAATACTCGTAGATGGTGGAGTATCACAAATAAATGCTTGTAAAAGTATTCTAGATGAATTGCGTTTAAATATAAAAGTATGTGGCCTTAGAAAAGATGACCACCACAGAACAAACGAATTGGTGGATGGAGATACTCTTGAAGTAATTGAAATACCAAGAATGAGTGATGTTTTTCATTATTTAACTAGAATTCAAGATGAAGTCCATAGGTATACGATAACTTATCATAAAACTCTTCGAGACAAAGGTACTATCGGAAGCATTTTAGATAATATAAATGGAATAGGTAATATTAGAAAAAAAGAATTAATAAAAAAATATGGCAGTGTTAAAAAAATAAAAGAGGCAAGTATTCATGAATTATCACAAATTATACCAGAAAATATTGCCATTAATTTAAAAGAATATTTAGAAAGTAGGGATAGTGATGGAGCTAGTAAAAAATAAAAGTATTGTACCACGTCTTGATATAACATACTTTTTAAATCCCGATTATATATACGTGCCTGCTAAAAAGATATATGTAAAAGATCATGAATACGTTTATAAAAATCAAATAGTGGCAGATACTAATTCATCATCAATATCAGGTCATGTATTAGGAATAAAAAAATGTAATATAATGGGTAAGAAACAAACCACATTAGTTATTCAAAATGATTATCGAGAATATTTTAAAGAAACAAATAAAAAAGAAAAAATAACTATACCAAATATGCTTAAAGTATTAAGCAATGAAAAAGAATTACTAGACAAATTCAAAAGTAGCAAAACATTTAATAATATTGTAGTATATGCTATAAATGATAACCCATATATATATAATGAAGTCTTTTTATTAAAAGAAAATATAAATGATATTCTAGAATTTTATGATAAATTATTTACTATGTATGGTTGTAATAATAATATGCTAGTTATAAAAAATACAGATAGTTCTATTATAGAAGAATGTTTAAATACGATTGGAAGTTATCCGGAAATAAATTTAACATTAATACATGATGAATATTTACTTGAAAATAGTAAATATTTAGGTAATTATTTAAAACTAAAAGGTAATACTCTATATTTAAAAGTAAGTGAATTATTAAAAATATATAATTTATTTAAAGGAAATGTCAAAACTACCAAATTAATTACTATATCCGGAGATGCTATAAAAGAAAATAAAGTATTGAGAGTAAAGATTAATACTTCATTAAAAGATGTACTAGATAAATTTATTAATATTATAGATGAAGATTTTGACATATTAATAAATGGTTTAATGAATGGCTTTATAATAAAAAACATAGATGACTTTATCATAACTAAAGATATAACTAGTATTAATATTATGAAAAAGAAAGATATTATTAAAAATGAATGTATTAAATGTGGAAAGTGTATAAGTATATGTCCAGAAGGAGTAAATCCTCTTAGTTTAAGAAATAAAGATAAATGCATAGATTGTGGTTTATGTAGCTATATTTGTCCATGTAACATAAATTTAAGGGAAAGGTTAAGATAATATGAATGTATACTTTCATGAAAAATTAGATTTAAAAAAATATATTATACGATATATAATTTGTTTAATACCTTTGTATTTATATGGATTTTATAAAAATGGAATAGTTTTATATAATAAAGATTATATTTCATTTCTAAGTATGTTTAAAATATTTTATTTATTAATACTTAGTTTAATATCCTACTTTTTAACTAATAAGATATTAAAGAAGAAAATAAATTTTGATTTAGTTTTCTTAAGTTTATTTATTATTCCTTTATTTATGCCATATCATATTAATATAATTTTATATTTTTTAATAATATCCATATCATTATTATTTAGAAAATATTATAATGTAGCCTTAATTATTTTGATATTATCATTATTTAATAATTTTAAAAATCCTGCAGAAGAGGCAAATATTTATGCTTTTAGTACTTGGGATTTGTTATGGGGAAGAAATATTGGTGGTATTGGATCAACATCAATTATACTAGGTATTTTAATAGGCATTATATTAATATTTACAAACAATTACAAATATCTAGTTGTAATCGGTGGTTTATTAAGTTTTATAATAGTAAGTATTATTTTTAAAGATTATAATTATTTAACAAATGGAAATGCTATATTAACTATTTTATTTGTTGCAAGTATTCCCAATAAAAGTCCAGTTGTAAAAAAATATATGTTTATTTATGGATTATTAATAGGTATAATAGGCTTTATATTAATGAAATATTTAAATCCTTATTATGGAATGGTTTTAAGTACAACAATATTAAGTATTATATATGAAAAAATACTTGCTAAAAAAATCGATATATAGTATCCTTAAGATAAGGATGGTGAATTGATGAAAAAAAGAGTTATTATAGTTTTAAGTTCTTTAGTAGTTTTTGTACTTGCAATTACATGTGCAATTGTTTTTATTCCAAATTATGCAGAACCCATAGATTTAGCAGAAGATATTACGATGGAAATTAAGGAAGGAACCCTTACAAAAACTGGGGCAACCATAGTTATTACAGATTTATCTGGGAAGAATAACACATTTAGTAAAGAATTTCGAATTGATCAAAAAAGAGGGGGAAAATGGTACACATTAAAGGATAAAAGTAAGAATGTAGTAGACGTTGTAGCAGGCCAAAAAGAAGAAAATAAAAAATTAGAGCAAGAACTTAATTGGGAAAAGAACTATGGAACTTTAAGTGATGGATATTACAGAATAGTTAAAAAGATTAATAATAAAGATATTGTCGTAGAATTTGAAATAGAAAGTTTAAAGTAAGATAATATACAAGGTAACCAAATAAAGGTTATCTTTTTTTGAAAAATATTAAAAAAATGCGCGAAATTGTTTGCATATAATGAGAAAAAGTGGTATAATAGGTACGATTTTTAACAAGGGGATAAAGGGGAATGTTATGGCTTATATAAAAGATGAAGAAATAAATGAAATTAGAAGTCGTGCAAATATTGTAGATATCATTTCAGGTTATCTACAAGTCTCACAAAAGGGTAAAAACTATGTTAGCCTTTGTCCATTTCATAATGACCACTCACCAAGTTTAATAATTTCACCAGAAAAACAAATATTTAATTGTTTTACGTGTCGAACCGGTGGAAATGTTTTTTCGTTTGTTATGAAATACGAGAACGTTTCCTTTCTAGAAGCCATTAAAATAGTGGCGCAAAAAATTGGTTATGATTTAAAAATTAAAGATTTATCAACAAATATAGATTCAAAAAATAAAATTGATTATGAAATTTATGATTATGCAATGAAATATTATTTAAATAACATTAATACTATTGATGGTACTAAAGCCAGAGAATATCTTCAAAAAAGAGGAATAACAGAAAGCATAATTAAAGAATTTAAATTAGGTTATTCTGGTGCTTCAAAAGATACATTTTATCAATTAGCGATTAAAAAAGGTTGGAATATAGATACTTTAGATAAATTAGGTTTGATTAATAAAGTAAATGAAAATATTTACGATACATTTATAAACAGAATAGTTATTCCAATTGAAAACTTAAAAGGAGAAGTCGTAGGATTTACAGGAAGAATATTTAATGGTGAAGATAATACAGCCAAATATTTAAATACTAAAGAAACAGAAATATTTAAAAAAAGCGCTTTATTATTTAATTATCATAATGCTAAAAACTTTATTAGAGAAAGAAGAAGCGTTATTGTTGTTGAAGGTAACATGGATGCCATAAAGTTAAGTGCTAAAGGGTTTAAAAATGTTGTTGCTTTAATGGGAGTTGCGCTATCTATTGAACAAATAGATATTTTAAAAAGATTAAAAGTACCAGTTATCTTAATGCTAGATAACGATAATGCTGGAGAAGATGCGACAGTAAAAGATGGAGAAAATCTTGTAAATAGTGGAATTGATACTAGAGTAGTTCGTTTATCTGGGGCAAAAGATCCTGATGAATATTTAGAGAAATTTGGCATTGAAGCTATGCAAAATAATATTGAAAACGCTATAAAATACATTGATTTTAAAATAGAATATTTAAAGAAAAATAAGAATTTAAATAATGTTGAAGATATTGTAACATACGTAAAAGAAGTAATAGGTAGTCTAAATAATCAAGATGACTTGACAAAAGAGCTAATTTTATCTAAAATAAGCAAAGATTATGCAATTGATGTCGATATTTTGAAAAAAAATATAAAAGAAGAGCCCAAAGAAACAAAAGTGGTAAAAAAGAATGTTGAAGAAATTAAATTGTCAAAATATCAAAAAGCAAGTCATAAAGTATTATATTATATGTTAATGGATGAAAAATATATTAATTTATACAAAAATACTTTAGGTTATTTTAAAGAAAGGAATGAACGAATACTAGCTAGTGAAATAGTATATTATAAAAATAGTGTAGGAAATATTAATATTGCAGATTTTACAACATATTTAATGAACAAAGAGGAAGAATACAGATTTTTGGAAATAATATTAAGTGAAAATGGGAATACTTCTATAAATGATGAAGAGTTTGATACATGTGTAAAAGTAATATTAGATTTATATAAAAAAGACGAGATTTTAAAAATTAAAGAATTAATTTCTAGTGAACTTGACCAAACTAAAAAAGAAAATTTAATTAAAAAGTTTACTGAATTAAAAAGGAAGTGTGAATAATGGAAACTATTAAAACATTAGAAGAAAGAGAAAATAATTTAATTCAAAAAGGAAAAGAAAAAGGTTTTATAACCTATGAAGAATTAGCATTAGAATTAAAAGGATTAGATATTGATAATGATGACTTAGATAATTTATATAATAAATTAGTAGAAAATAAGATTGCTATAGTAGCAGAAGCAGATGTTGATACAGCAAATGGGGAAACAAGAATAAAAGAAAAACCAGTTGAAGAAGAAATATTAAGTGATGAAGATATAACAAAAGATGTAAATATCAATGATCCAGTCAGAATGTATTTAAAAGAAATAGGTAGAATATCACTTTTATCTTCAGAAGAAGAAATGGAAATATCAAAAAGAGTAGCTCTAGATGATCCAGAAGCTAAAAGAATTTTAGCAGAATCTAACCTTCGTCTAGTAGTATCAATTGCTAAAAGATATGTAGGAAGAGGATTGCTTTTCTTAGATTTAATTCAAGAAGGAAATATTGGGTTAATGAAGGCTGTTGAAAAATTCGATTATGATAAAGGATATAAATTCTCAACATATGCAACATGGTGGATTAGACAAGCCATAACAAGAGCTCTAGCGGATCAAGCAAGAACAATTCGTGTTCCAGTTCATATGGTAGAAACTATCAATAAAATGAGTAGAGTTCAAAGACAACTTACTCTAGAATTAAATCGAGAACCAAGTGAAGAAGAAATTGCCAAGAAAATGGGTGTCGGTGTAGATAAGGTAAGAGAAGTATTAAAAATTAGTCAAGAACCAGTATCATTAGAAACTCCGATTGGAGAAGAAGATGATTCACATCTAGGAGATTTCTTAAAAGATGAATCAAGCTTATCTCCAGAAGAATATACAGAAAATGAAATATTAAAAGAAGAAATCAAAGAAGTATTAATGTCTCTTCAAGCTAGAGAACAAGAAGTATTAGAGTTAAGATTTGGACTTATTGATGGAACATGCCACACTCTTGAAGAAGTTGGTAAAAAATTCAATGTAACTAGAGAAAGAATAAGACAAATTGAGGCTAAAGCTTTAAGAAAACTACGACATCCATCACGTGCTAAAAAACTAAAAGACTTCTTAGAAGAATGAAAAGAATAGAAACTTTAGCATCCTTAGTTGATAAGGATGCTTATGTTTTAGATATTGGAACAGACCATGCTTACTTGCCAATATATCTATATAAAAATAATATTACGAAAAGCATCGTAGGTAGTGATATATCAAAAAATGCTTTAGAATATGCAAAAACAAATTTAGTTAAGTATGGTTTAGAAAATAAAATAAAATTAATAGTTAGCGATGGATTTAAAAATATAAATGAAACTTTTGATATAGCAATAATTTCTGGGGTAGGAACAGAAACAATAAAAAAAATACTAGATTATAATAATTTGCCAAATAAATTAATTATATCTAGTCATAAAGATGTTTTAGAATTAAGAAAACATATGCAGAATATTGGATACAAAATAATTGATGAGAAAATAGTATATGAAAATAAAAAATATTATGATCTTATCAAATATGAAAAAGGATATGATAATCTAGATGAATACAGCTTACTTGTAGGGTTAAGTAACAATATAGAATATATAAATTATTTAAAAGACAAGTATAAAAAACTTTATAATAAGTCTCATGATAAAAAATATCTAGAATATTTAAATATTATTGAAAGAAAACAGGATTAGAATTATTTTTAAGAGAAGTAGAACTTGTAGTTACAACATTTTCTGTTTCTTTTTTTGGTTTAACATCGATTGTTTTACTTGGACTTTTACTAAATTCTTTAGCAATACTCATTATTTTTTTTGCATTTGATATCATTGGTTTAACCTCTTTATAAATGGGAATAGCTTGATTGACAATTCCTAGTCCCTTAGAAATACTTGATAAAATCTTTGATAAACTTAGTGAGCTTTTTACAACATTTGTACCAAACATATACAATCACCTATATAATTATATGTAAAAATATCAAATAATTGATTGTAATTACATAGTAAATTTGATATACTTAATAATAGTAGAGGGTGTTAGATATGAGTGAGAGTGCCAAAAGAAATAACATATTAGATATTCTAAAAAGTCCTTTCCAAGTCATTATAAATATTTTTAAATATGCTTTCATGGGCTTAAAATATATTTGTTTTGATTTGTGGGTTGATATATATAATAGTGCTAGTTATGGAGTAGATAGAACCTATCAAAGTACCAAGCAAGCCTTTATGACTCAAGAAGAAAAAATATATGAAAGAACTAGGAAGAAAGTAAAAAAAGAGAAAGTTTATAAATATAGTGCTAGAACACTAGCAAAATTAGAAGAAGAGAAAAAAGAGTTGCTCGTAGATTTACAAACAGCTGGAGCAACAAGAAGTAGAGAACCACATGTATATTATTATAAAGTTCGTGATAATACTGGTAAAATTGTAACTGGAACAATGAATGGTTTAAGTAAGTTAGATATTAATGCTTATTTATTAAATGAGGGTTATGATGTATACGTTATAAAAACATCACCGTTTATTGATTTTGTATATAAAGATTCTTCGTTTTTAGGAAAGAAAATGAAAACCAAAGATTTAATATTTTGGTTAACTCAATTATCTACCTATTTAAAAGCTGGTTTAACATTAAATGAAGCAGTTAAAATACTTACTTCCCAAATGAAAGGCAATAAAGCAAGAACGACAGCGTTTAAAGCAATTTCATATGAATTAACATTGGGAGAAAATTTTTCTGCGGCACTAGAAAAACAAGGAAATATGTTTCCAGCTTTATTAATAAACATGATAAAAGCTGCTGAAGCCAGTGGTACATTAATTGAAACATTAGATGACATGGCATCATATTATACAGAAATAGATGATACAAAAAAACAAATGAAAAGCGCTATGACATATCCAGCAATAGTTTCGGTATTTTCTTTAGCGGTTATAGTATTTATAATGTTATATGTAGTACCTCAATTTATAGAAATATATGACCAACAAGGTGCAGAAGTAACAGGAATTACTAAAGTAGTAATAAATATAAGTTCATTTATTCAAAATTATTGGTATGTAGTGATAATAGTTTTAGGATTAATTATACTACTTATTACATTTCTTTATAAAAAGGTAAAAGCATTTAGAACAAGTATTCAAATATTATTAATGCATATTCCAGTTGTAAAAGATGTAATCATATATAATGAATTAACAATATTTTCTAAAACATTTGCATCATTATTAAAAAATAATGTCTTTATTACGGAAAGTATGGATATATTAAGTAAAATAACTAATAATGAAATTTATAAAGCAATTCTTTATAAAACTGTTCAAAATATTGTTAAAGGTGAAAAAATTAGTGAAGCATTTAAAGATCATTGGGCAATACCTGATGTGGCATATTATATGATCGTAACTGGAGAATCAACCGGTGAACTAGCAGAAATGATGCAAAAAGTAAGTGAGTATTATCAAGGATTACATAAAAGCACAATTAATAGCTTAAAAGCTTTTATAGAACCAGTAATGGTAGCATTCCTAGCCATAGTAGTTGGAGGAATTATTGTAGCAGTAATAATGCCAATGTTTGGTATGTATTCACAAATTCAAAATAGTTAGGGGGATTAAAATGAATGTATTTTGGTTTATATTAGGAACTATATTAGGTTCCTTTTATCTAGTAGTGGGAACAAGATTACCTAAGGATGAAGATGTAATTAAATCAAGAAGTAAATGTGATTCTTGCCAAAAAACATTAAAGTGGTATAATTTAATACCAATTTTCTCATATATATTTCAAAGAGGAAGATGTTCATCGTGTGGTGAAAAAATAAGTATAGATCACTTTTTAGTGGAACTTATAACAGGTTTATTATTCTTATTTGCATCTTTTTATTATCCAATGGGCTATAATTTTTACATATCCCTAATAGTTATATCATTAATGATTATTATATTTATAAGTGATTTTAAATATATGGTTATTTTAGATTCACCTCTTGTTGTGGCATCTATTCTAGTAATTATATTAAAACTAATTTATTTTGATATTCATGAAGTTATAATTAGTGTTGCATCTGGTTTAGGAATGTTTACATTAATGCTTTTAATAGAAAAAATTGGAACAGTAATTTTAAAAAAAGATTCTCTCGGGGGTGGAGATATTAAATTTTCTTTTCTTATTGGATTGATTCTCAATTTCAAACTTGGTGTTGTAGCCTTAATATTATCAACCTTCTTAGCATTACCATATGCTGTTGCAAGCCTCAAAGTGATAAAAAGTCATGAATTTCCTTATGGCCCTTTTCTTGCCGGAGCATTATTTATAGTATTTTTTCAATTAGATAAGTTTAACAATCTATTAATGTTTTTATTTAATATATAGGTAAATGTTAGCTTTTGCCATATTTTAAATTTTGTTCTATAATACTTATAGGGAAGTGAATTAAATGAATAAAAAAATTATAATAATAAGTATAGTTTCTGGAATTGCTTTATTACTAATCGGATGTTTAATTGGAATTACTTATGCAAATAATAAAAATGAAGAAGTAAAGGAAGAAATAAAAGAAAAAGAAGATAATAATAAAGAAGAAATAAAGATTGATATAAAACTAAATGATAATGAGAATAAAGATGCAATAAAAAATGATAATTATAATGAAAAAGATAATATTGTTATTGATGAATTAAATAATACTTTAAAAAATATTGAAGAAAGTACACAAGATGAAAATTTTAAAGATAAGGCCTCTTCAACATTTATAAGTATTGTTGACTTTTTATTTTATGATGGTACAATTAAAGGAATATCTTTTGATGAATTAACTGAAAAAGGAAAAGAAAAAGTATTAGAAATATCTAGTAAAATAGATGTAAAGTTAGAAGAAAAATGTCCAGGATATAAAGAAAAAATATCAAACAGTACAAGTAAAGCTTATCAAAAAGCTAGCAAAATAATTAAAAATGGGGCTAAAAACATAAATGATTTTGCTAAAAATGCACTTGGAGATGAAAATTATCAAGCAATAATAGATGCAAAAGATGAGCTAGCAAAATATAGTAAAGAAGCCTTAAACTTTGTAACTGGGGCTGGTAGTAAAGTATTTAATAATACCAAAGAAAAACTAAAAGAATGGTATCAAAACTTTAAAAATAAATAGGGTCTTGTAAGACTCTTTTAATATGTGGTATAATCTAATTATATTACGGAGGTAAACATGGAAGAAGAAATATTAAAGGAAATAGAAGAAAAAGAAAATAATAAACCTGCAAATGAAATCGTAGAAATTGATGAAAATGAAGAAATAACTAATACTCAATATGATATGGAAAAAGTAACTCCAAAGAAAGATGAAAAGAAAAGCAAAAAGCCAAGTAAATGGAGTGCGTTAAGTAAGAAGACAAAAATTATAATTATTGTATCCATAATACTTGTATTAATTATAGCTATAGTGTTAATTTATTTTTTAGTACTAAAAAAAGATAATAATAAGAATGAAAATAATGATCCAGTCGTAGTAATAGAAAAAGATAATTATAAATACGAAGATGGAAAATTAATATTTATAGATAAAGATAAAAAAGAAATTGGCAGTTATGAATGTATAAATAAAAATGAAAATTTATGTTTCGTAGCATATTTTAGTAATGAAGATAACTTTGATGTCAATAAAAAAGTATATGAAAATGGTCTTCCAATAAATATTAGAACAGATATTATAAAAGATAAATATGTCTTTATTTATGATGATGAAACCAAAGAAAAAGGTAATGTAATATTATACGATATGGGTAGTAATAAAAAGCTAGAAGAATACTCATTAGTAAAAGAAGTAAAAGATAATTATGTAATAGTAAAAAAAGATAATGAGTATAAATTAATTTCTTTAGATAGTTCTTTAGAAGATATAAGCAAAAATACATATGATTACATGGGATATATTGAAGATACAAACTATTTGGTGGTAGCATCAAATGGAAATTATAAATTAGTTGATTTTGAAGATAAAGAAGTAAGTAAAACTGTACCCGGTAATATAATGTCTTTTGATGATAAAAACATAAGTGTAAAAGTAGGTAGTGAATACTTTGTATACGATTATTCAGGTAAAGTTGTAGTAAATGATAAATACGATTATATCAGATTCGCAAATAATTATATTATCACCGCATCTGGTAAGAAATTGTTTGTTTATGATGTAAATGGTAACAGAATGAATATCGAAGGGATAAGAATAACATCTGACTCATATAACACAAAATTAATATTTAATGATAATCTTCGTCAAGTAGGAAAAGAAGAAGCGTTTAATGTAGTGGTAAGTAGTAATATAATGCGCATAGAATATGGAGAAGACTATACTAAGATTAATTTAAGTGATGGAATTGTAAGTAAAAATATTCCATATATAAGTTATTTCGCAGGCAAGTTATATTTTTATAGTGATGAAGAAAAAACCAATCTAATTGGTTCATACAAATGCGAATATGCCAATGATACAGACGAATCAACAAAAGAATTACAAAATTGTTTTATAGCCAAAGAAAGTAATATTTTTACTCCAGACAAAGAAGTTAAAAATGGATATTTACCAATTTATAATAATAACTATGTCTTTATTAGTGATACAAAAAGCCCAAATGCAAATGATAATATAATTTTATGGGATTTAAAGAATAACAAGAAACTTGCTACATATAAAAGTGTAGATGCAGGATTCCATGATACAGAAAATGTAGTTAATTTTATTACAACAGGTGGAACACAAATCGCCGCTAAAAATACAAGTGATTCCTATGGCTTAATAAATATTCAAACTAGTAAAGTAAATGGTATAATTCCATTTAAAGATCAAGATGATGCAAAATTAATTAATATTTCATTTAAATTACTTCAAGATAATTATTTAATAAAAAGAAGTGATGAAACATATCACTTATACAATAAAAAAGGAAATGAAATAGCAAGTAAAGTAAGTACTAAATATGAAATAGTAGAATATAAATATAACCATTTAAAAGTAAAGAATAATAATAAATATTTAATATATGATTTAAATGGCAAAATAGTTAGTGATGAATTTAAAAATATATTTATGGAAAATAATTTTTATTTAAGTATTGATAGTAGTAACCTTCTACATGTATTTAAATATGATAGTAAAAAGGATTTAATGAGTGAGGAAATAACTATTAGTGATGTTGAAAAAGATTTAAATTATGAAGTAAAAAATGATTTACTAATAATCACTAATCCAAATGATGTAGGTAGTACTATAAAGGTCTTCGTAGGTTAGGAGATTATTATGAAGGATAAAAAGACATTAATAACAATAATAGTGTTGCTAGTAATATTTTTACCAATAGGGTTATTTGGCACAATAAAAAGTTTTTCAACAACTAAGTCGGATGTAAAGGACGATAATCCTAATAAAGAGTTTAAATATAATAATAAATTATACTTTTACTATAATGATAAGTTGTTATCTACATATGAATGTAGTACATGTACATTAGCAACCTCAAGCATAGATGATATAAATTATCACACCAATTATTATAAAAGTGATGATAAAGAACTTGCTGGTGTATTAAATGAATATTATGGTCTATTCAAAGAAAAAGATAACATCATACTTTATAATTTAAAAAATAATAAAAAGATTGATTCTTATAAAAGTATTAAAAATTATAATATTGATGCAACATCAAAATTTGCAATAACAGAAAAAAGTAATGGAATGGGAGTAATATTCTTTGATTTATCAAATAGTCCTATTCCAAATGTATATGAATATATAACCCTTCCAGCACACATTATAGATAATAAATTAGATACATCTAAATTTATAGTAAAAAAAGATAATATGTGGTCAATAATCAGTGCAAATAAAGAAGTAGATGTTGCCCCAATTATAGATGAAATCGTAGATTTTAATGATAGTTATTATATTACATTTGCAAATAATACTTATCATATATATGATAGAAATAATATAGAATATTTAGAAAATTTGCCTAAAACAAATGTCTACGGAGTAGGTAAATACATATTCGTATTAAATAATAACCAATTATTTATATATGAAAACTGTTTAAATCCAGTAGTTAAAATTATGGAACTTCCAAGTTATAATAGCCTATATTTCTATCAAAATAATAATAAGATTGATATAATGATTGATGGAAACTTACAAGAAACACTTGAATTATAGTAAATAATTTGTTAAAATAAACGTGTATTTCGATGATTTTTGAGGAGTAATGCGTACGAATTTTAAAGAGAGTTAGCACTTGGTGGAAGCTAATAATGAAGTTGCATGAAGGTTGCTTAAGGAGAAATAATGCAGAGATGCTATAAAATCAATTAAGTTAAATAAAGGATGGTACCGTGCTAATGCACTCCTTGGTATCATTCTTTTTCTTTTAGAAAGAGGGATTTATATGTTAGAAAAAAAATATGATCATTTAAAAGTTGAAGAAGGAAAGTATAAGGATTGGGTAAATCATGGATATTTTGAAGAAAAAGAAGGATTACCTCCATATGCAATAGTTATTCCTCCTCCAAATGTAACGGGAAAATTACATTTAGGTCATGCTTGGGATACAACACTTCAAGATATAATAATTCGTTTTAAAAAAATGCAAGGCTATAATGCTATATGGGTTCCAGGAATGGATCATGCTGGTATAGCAACTCAAGCAAAAGTTGATGCTAAACTAAGAGACATGGGAATTAACCCTCGCGGAATAACACGTGAAGACTGGCTAAAATATGCATGGGATTGGAAAAATGAATATGCCCAAAATATTCATGAACAATGGGCAAAACTAGGACTTGCATTGTGTTACTCTAAAGAAAGATTCACCTTAGATGAAGGACTAAATAGAGCAGTTAATCATGTATTTAAAACTTTATATGATGAAGGTCTAATTTATCGTGGAGAAAGAATAATAAATTGGGACCCAGAAGCTATGACTGCTTTATCTAATGAAGAAGTTATTTACAAAGAAGTAAAAGGTGCATTTTACCATATTAAATATTTTATCGAAGGAACTAGCGAATTTTTAGAAGTAGCAACCACTAGACCTGAAACATTATTCGGAGATACAGCTGTTGCAGTTAATCCAAATGATGAACGTTACAAAGATTTAATTGGTAAAAATGTTATCTTACCTTTAGTTAATAAACTAATTCCAATTATTGCTGATGAACATGCTGATCCTGAATTTGGAACAGGAATTGTAAAAATTACTCCAGCTCATGATCCAAATGACTTTGAAGTTGGAAATCGTCATAATTTAGAAAGAATTGTGTGTATTAACCCAGATGGCACAATGAATGAAAATGCTTTAGAATTCAATGGATTAGACAGATTCACAGCTCGCGAAAAATTAATTGAAAAATTAAAAGAAGAAGATTTATTAATTAGTATTGAAGAAATAACTCATAATGTTGGACACAGTGAAAGAAGTGGAGCAATGGTTGAACCATACTTATCAAAACAATGGTTTGTTAAAATGCGTCCTTTGGCAGATAGAGTACTAGAAAATCAAAAAAATAAAGATACAAAAGTAAATTTTGTACCTACAAGATATGAAAAAATTATGAATCACTGGATGGAAATTACTTATGACTGGTGTATTTCTCGTCAACTTTGGTGGGGACACAGAATTCCTGCTTGGTATAAAGGTGATGAAGTATATGTTGGTGAGGTTGCACCTGCCGGTGAAGGATGGGAGCAAGATACTGATGTTTTAGATACATGGTTCTCAAGTGCTTTATGGCCATTTTCAACACTAGGTTGGCCAGATGAAACTGAAGACTTTAAAAAATTCTATCCAAATAATGTTTTAATAACGGGTTACGACATTATTCCTTTCTGGGTAAATCGTATGACATTTCAAGGACTTCATTTTACGGGAAAACGACCATTTAAAGATTGTTTGATTCATGGACTTATCAGAGATAAAGACGGAAGAAAAATGAGTAAATCTCTAGGTAATGGTGTAGATCCAATGGATGTTATTGATACCTATGGAGCAGATGCATTAAGATTTTTCTTAACAACAAGTGCCGCAGCAGGAACTGATCTTAGATATGACGAAGAAAAAGTAAAATCAACATGGAATTTCATTAACAAATTATGGAATGCATCAAGATTTGTTTTAATGAATATCGAAGGATTAAATGAATTAGAATTTAATGATTTAAAAGAAGAAGATAAATGGATACTTACAAAATTAAATAATACTATAAAAAGCGTAACTAAGAATATGGAACATTATGAATTTAATAATGTAGGTAGCCAAATATATAGTTTCATATGGAATGACTTCTGCGATAACTATATTGAATTTGCTAAATTTAGTATTGAAAGTAATACTACAAAATCAGTATTATATAAAGTATTATCAAATATTTTAAAAATGTTACATCCATTTATGCCATATGTAACAGATGAACTTTATAATAGTTTACCAATTCATGAAGAAAATATTATATTATCTAAATATCCAGAATATAATAAAGATGAAATCTTTACAAAAGAATGTGAAGAATTTGATAATATTATTGAATTTATAAAAGTATTTAGAAATGTAAAATTAGAAAATAAAATTGGTAAAGACTTTGGCATAAAAATAAATAGTAATGACGATTATAGTTTAATATTTAAATTACTTCGTATTAATCCAGATGAACATGCTAATATAACAGGCACAAAATATACTTGTATCTATAAAAACTATAATATTGACTTATACTATGATAAAGAAATAACTGAAGAAGATATAATGTTAAAAAATAAGCAAATTAGTGATCTAGAAGCATCAATTACTAGAAGAAAAAATCTTTTAAGTAATGAAAACTATTTAAATAAAGCTCCGAAAGAACTTGTAGAAAAAGAAAAGAATACTTTAAAAGATGAAGAAGAAAAATTAGCAAAATTAAAAAATGAATAACAAAAAGCTATCAGAAATAATCTGGTAGCTTTTATAACAAAATTACAAGTTGCATTTATTCTATTTAATAAGTTCGATTTGTACAAAATCGTTGCTTTTTATAAATTAATATGATAGAATATTTTTTAAGGAATATTTCAGTTGTTGGGTATTAGCCTCTTTTTATAATTCCAATTATGGAAGGAGGGATTTTGCATGAAGATTAAAACGTTTTTGTTAAAATTGCTTGATCGAATTGCCATCATAATAGTATTAAGTATCACATTGGTACTTATATTAAAAATTAATACCCAATCTAACTTGATTGGGTAAGTCAATTTAATAAGGCTAACACCCAACATGGAAAAGCTGAGGTGTTCCTTTTTATTATATGCAAATTTCCTTTGCTAAATACATAATAACATATTAATTTATTTTTGTCAAAGAAGAAAATTTCTAAAAAAATTAAAAATTACATTACAAATAGAGACTTTTTAGAAGAAATTTGTTAAAATATTGTATGAGGAAATATTATGAAAGATAATTTATTATATAAAATACTAAGACCGTTAATTACATTTGTTTTTAAAATACTTGTAAGGCCAAAGTTTATTGGACTTGAAAACATACCCAAAAAAGGTAGAGTTATTTTAGCTGGAAATCACACCAGTATATTTGATGCCCCACTTTTAATAAGTTCAACCAAAAGAAATGTGCATTTTTTAGCTAAAAAAGAATTATGGAAATGGCCGAAGAGAATTATTTTTGGTCACCTTGGACTTATTCCGGTTGATAGAAAATCTCGCGATGGTAATGCTTTAATAACTGCTGAAAGATATTTAAAAAAAGAAAAGTTAATAGGTATATTTCCTGAAGGAACAACAGAAAAAGAAGGACACATGTTAAAATTCAAAAAAGGGGCTGTTAAAATGGCTGTTGACACAAATAGTCCAATAGTGCCATTTGTAATAACTGGTAAATATCGTTTGTTTTCTAAAGATTTAACAATTAAATTTTTAGAACCAATTAAATGCAATGATGATATTAAGGAAGAAACTGAAAGGCTAATGAATATAATTAAAAAGGAAAGAGGTAAAGAATAATGAATATATTTTCTTTTTTAAGAAGAAGAAAACCCATACCTGAACCTTGGGCAAAATATTATACAAAAGAAGAATTGAATATAAAGATTCCTGATATAAGCATGTATGATCAAGTAAAAAAAAGTGCACATCTTTATCCTGAATATATTGCTTATGAATATATGGGTAAAAAATGCTTATACAAAGATTTATTAAATGAAATAAATGCATGGGCAAAAATTTTTAGTAAATCTGGAGTTAAACATGGGGATATAGTATCTATAAGTCTACCCAACATTCCAAATGTTTTAGTAGTCTTATACGCATTAAATAAAATTGGTGCCATTGCTAATATGGTCCATCCATTATCAAGTGAAGAAGAAATTTTATTTAGTTTAAATTCAACAAAAAGTAAGTATTTAGTAATGTTAAATACTTTTTATAGTAAAATAGAAAATATTATTGATAACTCTAAAGTTGAGGCAGTAATATTTGCTAGTGCCTCTGATTATATGCCTTTTTTTACTAAGCTTGCTTATAATATAACTCAAATAGGTAAATATAAAAAATATCCTAAAAACAATTTATTTTATAGTTGGAAAAAATTTTATAAAAAGTATTATACAGAAGAACATATAAAATTCCCTAAGTTTGGTAAAGATACACCAGCTGTAATAATTCATAGTGGAGGTACAAGTGGAACACCCAAAAATGTTGTAATTCAAAATAGAGCTTTCATTTTAGGAGCTCTTCAAGAAAATATTTTAATGAAAAAACTTCATCCCGGCGATTGTTGTTTAGCAATTATGCCTAATTTTCATGGTTTTGGTTTAAGTGTTTTAATGCATACGCCTTTAGCTTTAGGTTGTTATTCAATTTTAATACCTCAATTTGATTCTAAGAAGTTTGATATAATGTTTCATAAAAAGAAACCATCCTGTGTTCTAGGGGTTCCAACTTTATATGAAGCATTAATGGGTAATAACAATATCAAAAATTTAGATTTATCCAATTTAAAATATATTGTTTCGGGTGGAGATATTTTACCGAAATCTTTAGAGGATCGAATGAATAAGTATTTAAAAGAACATAATTCACCAGGAAAAATTACGCAAGGATATGGATTATCCGAAGCTTTAGCAGCAGTCTGTTTAGCATGTGATGATATAAATAAATCAGGTTCAGTGGGAATTCCGTTGCCGGGAAATCAAATTAAGATAATTGATCCTGCCAGTCGTATTACATTACCATATGGTGAAGTCGGTGAAATATGTGTTCATTCTAAAGCATTCATGCAAGGCTATTTGAATAATGAATCTGAAACCAATACAGCTCTTCAAGTACATAAAGATGGACATGTTTGGTTACATACCGGAGATTTAGGATATATGGATAGTGATGGATTTGTATTTTATAAAGGTCGTCTTAAAAGAATGATAATATGTAGTGGTTATAATGTTTACCCGTCACATATTGAAGAAGTAATTGAATCTCATCCTGCAGTACTTCAATGCACAGTGGTGGGAGTACCACATCCATATAAACAAGAAATACCAAAGGCATTTATAGTTTTAAAAGAAGGCTATGTTGCTATGTTTATAAAAGATGACATTAAAGCATTTTGCAAAAAAAAGTTAGCCAAATATATGATTCCCGGAGAATTTGTATTTAGAAAAAGATTACCTAAAACTAAGTTAGGTAAAGTAGATTTTAAATCTTTACAAAAAGATACACGAGGTGATTGTGATGAGTAAAACTCCATTTTTATATAAATTTGGAAGACATGCCCTTGGACCATTTTTCAAATGGTATTATAAGCCCACGATTATAGGAAAAGAAAATATTCCCAAATCTGGTGCTATATTAATTGTGGGAAATCATAAGCATTTATATGATCAATGTTTATCAATTATATCCACAAAAAGATATATAAGATATATGGCCAAAAAAGAATATTTTGACAACAAAAAAACCAAATGGTTCTTTTCAGCGGTTGGCTGTATAAGCGTAGATAGACAAAATCACGATGGTAAAGCTAAAGATGAAGCAATAAAAACATTAAAAGAGGGCGGAGCAATTGGATTATTTCCAGAAGGTACTAGAAATAAAACCAAAGAATTTTTACTCCCTTTCAAGTTCGGTTCAGTTTCTATGGCTAAAAAAACAAATGCCTATCTTGTTCCATTTGGTATCACTGGTGATTATGTTTTTCATAGCAAAAACTTAGTTATTAGATATGGTAAACCATTTAAAGTAACTGATATGGATATGGAAAGTGCCAACGAACTTTTATACAATACAGTTAAATCATTAATGGAAGAAAATTTAAAATAAAAATGACGGGAGAAAAATAATCCCGTCTTTATTTCTACTAGCAAGAACTTACATCATCCTTGCTAATAATAGTATATGTAAAACTAATTATTTCATACATAATAATTTACATTAATTGTGATTTTTGTTAAAATATTTGTAAGGAGCTGGTTTTATGGATGCCAAAAAAATAAAAGAAGAATTAATTCGTCAAAAAAATTCTAACTTTAAAGGAAATTTATATCATTTTTCTCAAGTTTCTTTTGCATATAACTCAAATAAAATCGAAGGAAGTAAACTTACCGAAGATCAAACCGAAGCAATTTTTGATACACATAGTTTCATTCCAAAAACTAACGATTTAATAAAATTAGATGACTTACTTGAAGTTAAAAATCACTTTAAATTATTTGACTATATGTTAGAAAATATCGATAATAAATTAAATAAAGATATGATTATAAAAATGCATTCTATTTTAAAAAGAGGTACCAGTGATGAAGATAACCCTTTATATAATGTGGGTGGATTTAAAAAAGTTCCTAATATAATTGGTATTACAAATGTAATTGAAACAAGTAAACCCGAAAGTGTTGAAAAAGATTTAGAAGATTTACTTAAAGATTATTTATCTTTAAAAGAAGTAAATCTTAAAAATATAATTGACTTTCATGTAAGGTTTGAAAGAATTCATCCTTTAAGTGATGGCAATGGAAGAATCGGAAGAATTATCATGTTTAAAGAATGCCTTAAAAACAATATAATTCCCTTTATAATATTAGATAGCGAAAAAGCTTATTACATGAGAGGCTTAAAAGAATATAACAAAGACAGAAAATATTTAATAGATACAATATTACATTTTCAAGACATATATGAAGATTTAAGTAATCAATTACTTGATTATAAAATATAAAAAAGCTGCACAATTTAATTAATTATGCAGCTTTTTTATTTAAAGTTCTAGCTTCTCTAGCACTAATAATTACTTGTTCTCCATTAATTGTCTTTTTTTGTAAATTTGGTTTTTGTTTCATTTTAGTTGCATTTAAAGCATGTGATCTTCTATTACCAGTTAAAGGTTTTTTAGTAGTTACTTTTGTAGCCATTTTTCTCACTCCTTTTTCGTTTACCTATTAATTTTAACAATATATTTTATGTTTGTCAAATATTACTTATGTTTTTATCTTCATATTAGGAAATTTTTTCTCAAAAACACTATTTTTATAGTATTTATCCAAATATTTATCTAAATTTGATGTTGCATCAATCCCTCTTTTTCTATCTGAATATCTTTTCGTAACTATACAAGTAAATGTAATATCGAATACTAAGAATGCCAAAATAATTATACAAAAAGTTTTGGAATATATATTGCCATAAACAAAATTAAATAATTTATTATATAAGGGAATTCCTAATTTAACCCAGGCTAGGGAAAGAATACCCCAGACAAAAGAATATAAAAGATTTATTCTGCCATCTAAATTAGCATTCATTTTACTATAATCCCACGATTTAGTATGAAATACATATTCTTGAAAAAGCGAGGCAATATATTCAAATGCTGCTCCAATTAAAACTCCAGCAATAAATATTATAAAGATATTTTTATCTTTTAATTTAAATAATAAAATAGTAAGTAAAATAAGTCCAATTCCATAAATTGGTTTAAATACACTAAACCATAATCCTTGTCTGTTTATTATTTTACCGGTTTTAAATAATTGTTGTAAAGTTTCAAAGAAGTAACCAAACAATCCACCAATTACAAATAATAATATAGCATGATACATTAATTTATCTATTATTTCCATAAAATCACCTAATATTATTATGGAGTAAACAAAAAGAAAATAACCAAGATTTTGATTATTTAATAAGATATATAATAAACGGAAATATAATGGCTATACCCATTATTATAAAATATAATTTATATAAATAAGTATTCCATGGACTAATAGTAATATTTGGATTCTTTGGATATATATACATATCAAACTCATCTTTAATTCTAGGATTCCATAAGAAAAATTTGTATTTCAATCTATCACTTGTTTTATATTCTTCATTCATATATTTATATACATAATAATATACATAGATGTTTTTATGATATGTAGTTCTTGTTATAATATCGGTACACTTACATTTAATTAGTTCCATGTTTTTTATTTTTATATGAATTAAAATCCATTTATAAAAAGAAATACCTGCGATTGAAAGAAAAATAAGAAATATCAATGCATCATTCTTAGCCATATAATCACCTTGCTATCATTTTACGATAAATTATATTTTTTGTCTATATTTGTATTTTATTTTATGATTTTTTCTGATAAAATATATGTAGCGAGGAAGGAAAATTATGAAATTACAATTTAATTTAAAATATAAAGATGATAAAACTATGGCTAGACTTGGAGAAATTACTTACAATGGTAAGACTTACGAAACTCCGATGTTTATGCCCGTTGGAACAAATGCCACAGTAAAGACATTATCACCTGAAGAATTAAAAAGCATTGGTTCTGGTATAATTCTTGCTAATACCTATCATTTATGGCTTAGACCTGGCGAAGACATCGTAGAAAAAGCTGGTAAACTTCATAAGTTTATGAATTATGATGGACCAATTCTAACAGATTCCGGAGGATATCAAGTTTTTTCTTTAGCTAAACCAAAAGATATTACTGAAGAAGGGGTTAAGTTTAAAAATCATTTAAATGGTGATAATTTATTTTTAACCCCAGAAAAATCAATTGAAATTCAAACAAAACTAGGTAGTGATATTATGATGAGTTTTGATGAATGTGTTAAATGGCCAAGTACTCATGAATATATGGAAAAAAGTGTTGAAAGAACACTAAGATGGGCTAAAAGAGGTAAATCTGTGAAACTTGATAATGACCAATTACTATTTGGAATTGTTCAAGGGGGAGAATATCCAGATTTAAGAAAACACTGTGCGGAAGAACTTGTTAAAATGGATTTTGATGGTTATTCTGTCGGAGGTACATCAGTCGGAGAAGATAAACCAACAATGTATAAAATGGTTGAATATTCAACACCTTACTTACCAGATAATAAACTTCGTTATCTTATGGGGGTCGGAGACCCAATAGATTTAATAGAAAACTCTATGCGAGGTATTGATATTTTTGACTGTGTAAGCCCAACTAGATTAGCAAGACATGGACATGCCTATACAAAACATGGAAAAATTAATATTAAAAATAGTAAATATAAAGAAGATTTTACTCCAGTAGATGATTGTGATTGTTATGCTTGTCAAAATTATACTAAAGCATATATAAGACATTTAATAACCGCTAATGAAACGTTCGGAGCAAGATTATTATCTATTCATAATATTTATTTCTTACATCAAGTAATGAAAAATATTCGTAAAAATATTAAAAATGGTACATTAAAAGAATATAGAGACAAATTTGAAAGAGATTATTATGGAAAAGAAAATTAATAAGTGGTGTATATGTATAACATTTATTTTAGTAGTGGGTTTAATATGTGGTTTTACGACATATAAAGTAGTAAGATCTCACAATGAAAAACTTACTCTCGTAGAGACTAAGTATATTATTGAAACTGCTAGAAAATGCATTAATGAACATAAATGTAAAGATAAAAATAATGTAACACTAAAAGAATTATATGATTTAAAATATTTAGATAAACAAGTAAATAGTGTTACTAAAGAATATTATAATGAAAATTCATATGTTAAATATTCAAATAGTGAATATGTATTCATAGACATAACCTAAAAGAAATTCTCAATTATTTTTGAGAATCCTTTTTATTTATGCCAATTGAACCACCAGCAATACTAGCAAGCATTAACACTAAATAATAAATAAATGTACTTAAACTAAATATAGTTTTATTAGTAAATAAACTAATTATTATTAAAACCAGTAAGAATAATCCTCCAATTTTAAGTCCTTCCAAAAATCCTTTATTATTTGCATTCTTCCCACTTTTTAAACCAAAGACAAAAAATAATGTTGCATTAAATATAAATAATATCAAATTTGTAATCGTAGAATTAACACCAACTAAATTAAGTAAACTACATATAAATATTAATAATATTAAAGATATAACATAATATCCTAAATATTTCATAAAATATTTCATAATAAATCACCTAATAAATACTATGATTAAAATATTTAAATTATTCCCATAATATATATGGTGATATTATGCAAATATTTACAGTATTATTTAGAACTATCTTCTTTTATTTTTTTGTACTAATTGCATATCGAATAATGGGTAAAAGAGAAATAGGACAACTCGGAGTAATAGATTTAATTGTATCTATCTTAATTGCAGAACTAGTAGCAATAAGTATCGAAGAATTTAAACAGCCAATTGCTTATACAGTAATACCCATTACATGTTTAGTTATATTAGAAGTATTATTTGCTCTCATCTCTATTAAGTCAAGAAGATTTAGAACTGTATTTGATGGTAAACCATCACTTATTATTGTAAATGGTAAAATAAACTATAAAGAAATGATTAAACAAAGATATTCCTTAGATGATTTACTTATCTCTTTAAGACAAAAAGAAATCAGAGATTTAAGTATGGTAGAATATGCATTTTTAGAACCAAATGGAAAGTTATCAATTTTCAAATACAATTTCTTTAAAACTAAAAGTGCCTTTCCTCAAGCTCTGATATTAGATGGAGAACTCCAAAATAAAGTAGTAAAACATATAAGAAAAACTCCAGAATGGGTAATAGAACAATTACAAAACAAGAATTTAACTATTAAAGATATATTCTATGCTTTTTATAAAAATAAAAAAATATATATTATTAAGAAAAGTGATGTTAACTAGTTGAGGCAATATTTAAACTATTATATATTTAATTTGAAGAGAAATAATAAAATATAAATGCCTAAAACAATAATTAAAATCCCACCATAAAACGAATAAGCATTTTTTTGTGGTCCCAATTTGGGACCTTAAGATTAAGATAAGGTAATAATCAACGATAATATTGAAAATCCAAAAACGAAAGTTAGCATTTCTATTATAGTAATTATAAATCTTATTGTACAACTTCTGTGCACTTCTTTTTTTAAATAATAATTTAATATTATTAAAAGAAATTATTGATTTAATATTTTCTTTTTATTTATTTTATGGTATATTATTAATAGTAGGGTGATTGACTTATGAAGAAATTTATAAATAAAATTAAAAATAATAAAGTTCTAAGTATATTAAGTGTGTTAATAATTGGACTATTTTTTATTTTAGTTACTAGGATTACATACGCTTACTTAGCTCCAGTTATAAATGATGCTCAAACTAATGTGGTGGGTTCTACAGATACTGTTGATGATTTTAAATTTGAATTAGGAAATCCTTTAAAAATTAATGCAACACCCACAACATTAAAAGAAAATGGTAGTAATTATACTACTAGTACAACTGCTAAAGCATTATTAAAAGCCAATAGCACTAAAAAAACTGCAACATTTAACTATTATGTTTATTTTCAAATTAAATCAAATACATTTACATATTCTGATGGTTCAACACCAGAAATTATTCTGACAGTAACCAATCCAAATGGAGATGAAATTACTTCAATTGAAGGTCTTACTTATGGAACATTTAATGGTGTATCTGGATTTGATATAACCACTAAAAAAGGCCTTTTTAATATAGCTAATAGCCATGAAATAACATCTAATTCAAGTACAACATATACAACTCAATCATGGAGAATTAAAATAACATATTTAAATTTATCAATAGATCAATCAACTAACTTTGGTAACTCAATGGGAGTAAATGTATATATAACTAAAAACGAAAAGAAACCAACAGTTGCAGATGTTTGCTCAAATGGTCAAACCTTAAGTTCATGTATTATAGCAATGGATGGAAATGATGATACCCTATATCATCATACAAGCTCGTTAGCAAATGGGGCAGGTGATAATTCGTATAGATATGCTGGAGCCAGTGAAAGTGTAAATAACTTTGTATGTTTTGGTTCAACAACAAGTCCATGCCCAACAGATAATTTATATAGAATAATCGGAGTATTTGGAGAAAATTATCATGGAGTGAGTGGAAAACAATTAGTAAAACTAATCAAATATGATTATGCGAATAGTAATTTACTAGGAACAGATGGAGATTATTATGGTTCAGATACACCAAACGCATCATATTATAAAGGAAGTTTAACAACAATAAATAAATATTATTGGAATTATAAAGCAACTAATAGTGCAACAAATACATGGAGTACAAGTTTGTTAAATAAAACGAATTTGAATACCAACTTCATCAATAACATAGGAAGTACCTGGGCAAATAAAATAGCAATAACAACATGGAAAGTCGGAGGAAATACAGATGCAAATATAAGAAATGTAGTGCCATCAACAGCATATCAAAATGAGGTAGTAAATCCAGTAACAACAAATACAACAGATAATGCAACAACATATAGTGCCAAAATAGGATTAATGTATGCAAGTGATTATGGATTTGGAGCAGTACCAGAAGCATGGACAAAAACTCTTTATGATTATGATGGAAGTGTAAATGGTTCAACAATAAGGTCGCAAAATTGGATGTACATGGGAAATTATGACTGGACTATTTCCCGTGATGCGGGCGATTCGGACCGTGCGTTCTATGTGTACGACGATGGTACCGTGCGCGGCTTCGACGTGGGCTACAACTATGGCGTGCGGGCGTCCTTCAATCTTGAGCCTTCGGTAAGCTATGTATCGGGGTCGGGAAGTATGAGCGACCCGATTATGATAAACTAGGTTCGGACATATTGTTTGTCTAGCGACGAAGGTGCTAGGCAAACGGGGTGAAAAAATATAGCAGAAAGTAAACGGTTCAGTAAATTTTTGCAGAACAATGGCTGCCGAAGTTGCGACGTAGGAGCAATTGTGGCAGTTGGCGTCAAGTAATCAACATAAAGAAAGGAAAATGCTTATGAAAATATTATGTATTGGTCATTCTAGCTGGGATATAACTGTTCCAGTAGATGAATATCCAATTGAAAATACTAAATATAGATATAATGAAAAATATAGTGCTGGTGGTGGTCCTGCATCAAATGCAGCCTATCTACTAGGTAAATGGGGTATGGATACAGTTATTGCAAGTACTATTGGTTCTGATGATTTTGGAACTAATATCAAGAAAGAATTTCAAGATATAAAAGTTAATACTGATTATATAGAAACTAGTTATGAAAAAGATACATCATTATCGTTTATCCTAATAAATAAAAATAATGGTTCAAGAACAGTATTTAATGTTGCAACAGAACATCCAGCATTAAAAAAATTAAGTTATGATTTTACTCCAGATATTATTCTTACTGACGGTCATGATTATGGTGCAAGTCAAAATGCTATTAGTAAATTTCCAAATGCTATAAGTATTATTGATGCTGGAAGAGTAACACCAGAATTACTTGAACTATGTAAATATATAAAATATATAGTATGTAGTAAGGGCTTTGCAGAAACTGTAACAGGTATGAAATTTGATTATAATAATCCTTCGACTCTAGTGGCTATATATAATAAATTACAAAATAAATATCCGAACGGTAGTATTGTAATAACTCTAGAAGAAAAAGGATGTTTATATCAAGTAGGAAATGAAATAAAAATAATGCCAGGATTAAAGGTCCAACCAGTTGATACAACTGGAGCTGGAGATATATTTCATGGAGCATTTACATACGGAATAGCTAATAACTTTGATATGGAAAAGACAAATACCCTAGCTAATATAGCGGCAGGTTTATCTGTAACTAAAATAGGTTCAAGATTATCAATACCTAATTTATCTGAAGTATTAGATTATTATGCTAAAAAGACAGGACAAATAAATGATAACCAACAAAACTCCTAGATTAGACCTTCATGGAGAAATAACTAGTATGGTTGAAGTATTAGTTAATGAGTTTATTAATGATAATAAACTTTGTGGTATAAGTGAAGTAATAATAATCCATGGAAAAAGTACCAATATTTTAACTGAAGAAGTACATAGAGTACTCAAAAAAAATAAAGATGTAAGTAAATATTATAAAAATAATTGGAATCTTGGAGAAACAATCGTAGAAATAAATACATAAAGCAAAATAGTTGACTTAGCCACTATTTTGCTTTATAATTTAATTGTACTTGAAAGTATAACTTAATTTGAAAAGGAGGGATTTTCTTGAAAGCAATCGAAGTTGCAAAATATTATTTGTCAAAAGATATTAATGGTCAATTATTTAATAATAATATTGTAGTTAAAAATGAGAGAAAATTTTATGAAGGTAATGCAAGACTTAACAAATATTTGTTTTTAACGCAAGTTGTGTATCTGGCAAAATACGGCAGAAAATTGTTCGACGATAATTTTGTTGCATACGATAATGGCCCAGTTTTAGTAGATATAATGAAAGAATATTCACACATTGCAAATAATAACAAAAAGACAATAATCAATGATAATGATAAAATGTTTTTGGATAAGATTTATGATGCATTAAAGAATGCAACATATGAAGAATTGATTGATATTACTCATGAAGATCCTGAATGGATAAAATTGAGCCATGACACCTATAATGCGCCAGTTATGAACTTAGAAGAAAACATAGCAGAATATCAAAAACGATATAAAGGATTAATCGAAGCATTAAAACTGTGATTGATGAATCAAAGTTAGAAGTGGGACAAGTGTTATGGTTAAATGTTAAATATCAAAAAAATGTGGAATCTAAAGTAGAACATCCAATGCTAATTTGTAGAGTTGAGAAAAAAACTATTGAAGTTATTGCATTAGATAAAACAGCTGGAAAATTACATCAATTATTTCACAAATATAATTATTTTATTAATTCTTTGAATCCTAAAGAAAGCGTAATTTTTGAAGATAGCTATGCACAATTAAATACCAAGCTGACAATAGAATTAACAGAAGAATTAATTAAGGCTAGAAAAACAGTTAATAAGCTATCTCAAGATAAATTACAAGACTTAATTGAAACATATAATGATTATCAAAAATATAATAAAATTGATGATGATAGAATTGTTTATATGTCTTCTGTAGAAATTTTAAAATTAAATCCAAATTTAAAACAAGATAAAGTCTTGTCATAAAATAATGACTACTCAATAGTTTTTGTTGAGTTTTTTTGTTCTATTTATTTTTTTAATTCATATATTTTCTAATAAAGGGAGGAAATGATATGAATTGTATTATACCATTTACAAAAGATATTAAGTTTAAAACAAATATTGCAGAAATATTAAGTATTTCACTAGAACATGATTTTACAGCTAATCCAGAAGAAGTATTAGGAAACTTCACTATAAGTGGGGACTATAAGTCTCATGAAGTAAGTGTAAATAAAGAACATTTTGAATATGTTTTACCATTTTCAGTTAATATGACAAGTAAGATTAATGAAGAAAGTGTTAATTTTGAAGTTGAAGATTTTACTTATGAAGTAATAGATAATGATACTTTACGAGTAAATATTGAATATAGTATAAATGCCGAAGAAGTTAAAGAAGAAGAAACGGAAGAAGAATTATTTAAAAGAGTAGAAGAACCAGAACTTGATAAAATATTAGATGAAATAGAAAGTAATAAAGAGACTGAAGTAAAAGAAAAAGAAGAAAGAGATATTGAAGATGAAACAAAGAATACTATTTTAGATAGTATAAATACTAAAGATGATGCGTATGTAACATATCATATACACGAGATGAAAGAAACAGATACAATTGAATCAATATGCATAAAATATAATACAAGTAAAAATATAATCGGAGATTATAATGATATAAGTAATTTGAGTTTAGGAGATAAAATAATAATTCCTGAAGTAAATGAATAAAAGTATTGAAATATTAAAATCTATTTATAAACCCTATAGATATACTATAAAAGGAAAATCAACCATATTAGAAACTACCTGTGGAGATTTTATTATAAAACCAAAGAAGAAAGATATAAATGAATTATATACTTATTTAACTAATCGAGGTTTTATGAATTATCCTAAAATTATAGATTCATCCAGAGATGAAGTAAATGTTTTTGAATATGTTGAAGATATAAAATTACCCAAAGAACAAAAATGTGACGATTTAATAGAAATAATAGCTAGTTTACATAATAAAACTAGCTATTTTAAAGAAGTAAGTGAAGATAAATTTAAAAGTATATATGAAGATATAAAAAGTAATATTAGTTATTTAAGTAACTATTATAATACACTATATGAAATAGGGTTTAATGAAGTATATGCATCTCCATCAAATTATATTTTTATGAGAAATTACTTTAAAATAAATGCTGCTTTAGAATATGCAAATAGTGAATTAGATAATTGGTATAGTCTAGTTACAAATGAAACTAAAATAAGAGTTTGTTTAATTCATAATAACTTAGAATTAAATCATTTACTTAATAATAAATTAATAAGCTGGGATAATTATATGATAGATACTCCAGTTATAGATATTGTAAAATTATATAAAAAAGAATGGAAGAATATTAACTTTAGTGAAATATTAGAAAGATATATATATAAATTTCCTTTACTAGATTATGAAAAAAAATTATTATTTATTCTTATATCTTTGCCTCCACAGATTAAGAAAAGTAATAATGAATTTGAAAAATGTAAAGTTATTAGTGAAGTCATGGATTATGTTTTTAAAACAGAAGAGTTAATAAGGCCATATAATACGAAGCAAGAAGAAGAAAAATAAAGCAATTTCAATAAGTAAAATAAAAATATTAAATCTAAAAGGTAATATTAAAGTAATAATGGCTTGATAAAATATAAGCATACCAAGGATAAAGAGAATAATAATTGTTAATCCATTCCGAGGCCCCTGAAACTTCATAATACCACCTATAAATAGTATATGTAATTCAACCAGTAATGGTTGATTTTTTATTTTTTTCTTGATAAAATTATATTATAAAAGGTAGGCTAGTTATATGAAGAAAAAAAATGGTTTTGCATTTATAGAAACAATTGTAACAATAGTTATTCTATCTGCAGCATTAATATATTTATATAGTTCATATAGTGCCATAATAACGGAAGAAGAAAGAAGAGTTTATTATGATGATACAGCATTTATATATTACACAAATTATGTAAGAAAGTTTTTAGAAGAATATGCAGATTTAAATACAATCAAAAGTAATGCCTTTAAAGAAACATATATAACCACAATCGGAGCGGAATATGAAGGACTATTTGAAAGTAATAAGAGTATGATGAAAGAATCTTTAGAAAAGATAGTTCAGAGTTTTAAAATAAATCAAATTATTTTGGTAGACTCTAAAATGTTTGATGAATGTTTTTCAAATACAGAAGACAAATGTGATAGATCATTAGAAAATTTAGGTTATAACTTAAAGACATATATTAATACTATAAATGATACATCATATGAATATTATTTAGTAGTTGAATATGCAAGTAGTATTGATGAAGATACTAAAAAATTAGATAAATGTACTCCAGGTATAGATAAGAAATGTAATTCTTATTATGCTTCATTAGGAATATAAGGAGGCAATATGAAAAATAACAAAGGGTTTATATCAGTTACAGTTATATATGCATTCTTTTTAGTATTTTTAACTTTAATGTTATATATTGTAACGAATATGGCAGTAAATAGAAACTTCCTTAATAATATGAAAAAAACTATTAAAAGCGAATTAAATGATTCTAACTTTTCTAGATACTTAATAAACCATTACGAAGAAGATGGTATCAAATTGATAAGATTAAATTCCACTAATTATACTTATGGGATAGATGATAATTCTTATAGATTTACCGGAGCAAACCCCAATAATTATGTGAAATTTAAAGATAGTGATGAATTATATCGTATAATAGGTATTTTTAATGAAAAAGTAAAATTAGTTAAGGCTACAAGCTGGAAAACATTAAAATTTAATACAACTATAAATAATAATTATATTGCTTCAAATATATTTAATAATTTAAATATAGAAACAGATAGTTACTTAGCATCTTTAGGTAATAATATAAAGTATATAGATAATGAAAATTGGTATGTCGGAGGTATTGATGGAAAATACATATCTCAAACAGGAAAAAATATTGCCATTATGGAAGTTGGCGATAGTAAAAATAATGGGGTAGTAATAAATGCTAAAATTGGTATAATTTATTTAAGTGATTATATATATGCTGAAGATTCTAGCGATAAAACAAACTATGGAAAAAATATAACAAAAACAAATAACTGGTTATTTTTAAATAATTCATGGTTTATAACTAGAAACACTATTATATCAGATACAAAAGTTTATTCTTTAAATAGCGATGGAGCAATTATTAATTCTTCACCAACTGATGAAAAAAACGTAAGGCCAACATTCTATTTAAAAAATAATGTTAGGTTAATAAGCGGTTCTGGAACAAGTCTAGACCCATATGTAATAGGTGACTAAATGAAAAAATTAAATAAAAAAGGAAATACATTAATTGAATTAGTTATAAGTATAGCATTAATGTCTGTAATATTAATTTCTATTGTAAGACTTTTAGTAGACTTAAATAATACTAATACAAATAATGTTTATGCTAAAAATAATCAAATTAATAGATCAGAAATTTTGCGAGCTATAGAAAGTGATCTAAACAATAAAGTGTTAGTTAATATAAATGATTCTAATACAAAACCAGATGAACTTATAATAAACTTTATGTTTAATGATAATACAAGTTCAAAAGTTAATGTTACAAAAAATATTATTACATATACTTCAAGTAATGGTAATGTAAGAAAATGGACAATGAAAGATTGTAGTCTTTATCCAGGCAAAGCAAAAGTTAACTTTGTAAGTGATGATTATTCGACAAGTAAAGATGATAAGATATATACTTTACAAATTGATATAGAAATTCATACGAATAATGAAAAAAATACTTATGGTAATAATAATATTTTAGATGATATTTTAATAAGTTATTATAGAAAAATAAGCGATTTGAATAATACTTTTTTAAATAGCACATATGCTAAGAATAGTGAATCATGTCTAGGGTATGAATGTTAAAATAATGGCTATTATTAGTTGAAGTATTCTACCTTTAAAAAAGTATTTATAATCAAGACCATACTCATCTAAAATACATTTTACTTGGGTATGAATTGAAAAACCACCAAAAGTAATAAATATTACGGTAGTTATTACTTTAATATCTGAATTCAAATAAATAACATCATTAAGTCCTTGAGTCATTTCTAATAATCCTCTTAAAAAAATATTAAAAGGATAACCAATATTAAAAGTATTAATTAAAATATTAGAAATAATAAAATAAAAAACAATAGAACCTAAAACCATTAAGTTAGTATTAATACTGGACTTAATTGAAGAAGGCAAATTAATATTACTAGATTTACCATACATATTAGCAACTGGTAAATCTTTTTTATAATAAAAATAAATTATAAAATTACTAATATATATAATTATCATAATTTTTATAGTCATATATAAAGAATTAAAAATTATATTTAAAATACTATATAAAAATAATGGATTTGTAAAAAAAGTAAAAATTAAACAAGTATTACCATATTCTTTAGTAATTTTTTCTTCCTTAACAAGTTTTGAAATAATATAAGCATTCGAAGGACTCCCTGATATGATAGACATAAAGAAAATATAAGTGGAAGTTCTTTTAAAAAAATTAGCAAAGTTAAGATTAATAAGTAAATCTTGGATAATTATCATAATAAAAAGATATGGAAATACTTTATAAAGCCAAATATTAACACCATCAATTGTGCTAGATAAAACCGATTGATAGTTTTTAAAAACAAGTATAATTAGTGTCATAATTGTAAAAATAATTAATTTTCGTTTCATATATTATTCCTTTTTTGCTATAATTAATAAAGGTGATATTAAATGCTTAATAAAATATATGAAAAGATAAAAAGATTTATATTAGAAAATTATAAGTTTATGATTGTATTAATTCTTTTAGTTTTTGCATTTACTTATGAATTTCCTTATGTTGTGTATACACCCGGAGGAATAGTAAATTTAGAAAAAAGAATTGAAGTTGAAGATAAAGTTGAGAAGAAAGGCTCATTAAACATGAGTTACGTTACTTTAAGAAAAGGAAATATTCCTTCGATATTATTATCATTTGTAATACCAGATTGGGATTTATTAAAAGAAAGTGAAGTAACAATAGATGATGAATCCGTAGATGATTTACTTAAAATGGAAAAATTGTATATGACTTCATCAATAGATAATGCCACAATACTTGCTTATAAAAAAGCAAATAAAGAAATTAAAATTACTAATAATGTAAATAATGTTATCTATATTGATGACTTAGCTAAAACAGATGTTCAAGTTTATGATCAAATAATATCCGTAGATAAAAATAATATATCAGATATAAACGATTTAAAAGAATATATAAGCACAAAGAAAGAAAATGACATTGTTTATTTTAAAGTAAAGAATAATGGTAAAGAAAAGACAAGAAAAGCTCAAGTAATAAAGATAAATAATGAGTTAAAAGTAGGCATAGCTTTTTTAACCACCTATGAATACGAAACAATTCCAGAAATAAAAATAAAAACTAAAGCAAGTGAATCAGGTTCAAGCGGAGGATTAATGCTTTCTTTAGCCATATATAATTCATTAATTGATGAAGATATAACCAAAGGTAAAAAGGTTGTTGGAACAGGCACAATAGATATAAATGGAAATGTTGGAAAAATCGATGGCGTTAAATATAAAATTCTCGGGGCAGTAAAAAATAAAGCAAATTTATTTATTTGTCCCAAAGAAAATTATGATGAAGCAATAAGAGTTAAAAAAAATCACAATTTAGATATAAAGATAATAAGTGTAGAAACATTTGATGAGGCAATAGAATATTTAAATAATAATTAAACATAGATATGAAAATATTTATGTTTTTTTAAAAAAATTCGCAAAAAATTTTTTAAAAAGGAAATATATTATATGAAGAGAATATAAGAATAACCATATAACGGAGGTAATATTGGAATTTTTAAAAAGAAAAGAAGTTATAATAATTATTATTTTATTTATATTGTTTTTAATTTTCGGAGGATTTTTTCTTTTTTCATACGTAAATAAAGAAGAATGTATATGTAATGACTTAAGTATTAATAAAGAAAAAGCAAATGAAGAAAATGATGATAAATTAATAAATCTAGAAGTAAAAGGAGAAGTAAAAAATCCTGGTGTTTATTCTTTAAAAGAAGATAGCATTATAAAAGATGTTATAGAACTATGTGGGGGATTTACAAGTAACGCTAATACTAATAATATTAATTTAAGCATGAAAGTAAAAGATGAAATGGTTATATTTATCTATAAAAAGAGTGTTTATAAGAAAGTAAATAAAGTAGATACGGGTTGTAAAAGTAATGGTTATGATATAAGTAAATGTGTTGAAAAAAAAGAAAGTATAATTGAAAGTAGTAATAAAAATATAACTAGTAATGAAACTAAACTAATTAATATTAATACTGCTAGTATAAATGAACTTACTACTTTATCTGGAATAGGCAAAAGTAAAGCTGAAGCAATAATTACATATAGACAAAATAATGGTTTATTTAAAAGTATCGAAGATATTATAAAAGTAAGTGGAATAGGCAAATCTACATATGAGAAGTTTAAAGCAAATATTACAATATAACAAATTATTTGCATTTTTATTACTTGTATCAACAATTTATATCATTCTATTTACTAAAGTTATTAAATATAAATCCAATTATAATATAAAAGACACTATATTATCAGGTAGTATTACAAGTATTAGTATTAATGGTAATAAACTTACTTTAGAAATAAATGGTAAAGAAAAAGTAATAGCCAATTATTATATTAAGACTTTAGAAGAAAAAAACAATATACTAAAAACATTGCATCATAAAGATGAAATATTACTAGAAGGCACATTTAAAGTTCCTTCTAGTAATACTATTTTTAATAATCTAAATTATAAAAAATATTTATATAATAAAAAAATATATTATATATTTGATATATCTAATTATAAAGTAATAAAAGAAAATAATAATTTATTATACAAAATAAAAGATATAATTTATAAAAGAGCATGTAACATGAATAATAGTGATTATTATTTATCATTTATTCTGGGAGATAAAAATCTTTTATCAAGTGAAATATACAATAATTTTCAAATA